>PUNW01000009.1 GCA_003552665.1 Spirochaetaceae bacterium
CCCAGCACGCCGCCCGACGGCGAGCCGAGCGTGCTGATCACCGGCGGGGTGAATGCGCCGGGGCAGTATCCGGTGCTCGCCGGGATGGACGCCCTCGCCCATATCCGCCAGGCCGGCGGCTTTGACCGCGAGCTCAACACCAACGAGCGCTTCCGGGTCTACGACTCCAAAGGCAGCCGCAAAGCCGAGGACGCCCCCATTGAGGCCGGCGACCACATTGAGGTGCTGCGCAACAACTTCGTTTACAACTTCAACCGCCACTTCCCGATCATCGCCACCGGGGTCGGCTTCCTCGCCACCATCGTCGCCACCCTCGCCCTCTTCGGCCCGTGAGCGCGTCCGGCAAGCCGGACGACGCGGATACAGGGCGCGGCGCCGGCCACGCACAGTACGCGGGCACGACCGACGGGGCATGCGCGGGGAGCTCGCACGGTGCGGTGCGGCTGCCGCAGGCGAGCCGGCTTCTGCGCGCCGCCGCGCTGGTCGCCCTCTGCGCATGGTCGCTCGTCGCGTTCGTGCTGCTGCTGTGCCCGCAAGCCCAAACCACCGGCGAGGTCTCGATCAGCACCGCCAACCTCGGCCACCTGCTGCTGTTCGGCGGCTGGACCGTGCTCGCCGGGCTCGCGCAACTCAGCGCTGCCGCCGAGCGGATCAATCTTCGCGTGCTGTGGATTGGGATGGTGCTCCTCGGCGCTTTGACCGAGCTTTTGCAGGCGCTGTTGCCGTTTGACCGCACCGGGTCGCTCTTCGATGTCTTCCTGAATGCCGTCGGCGTGAGCCTCGGCTGTGCCTTCCTGTACCGGCTTCAAAGGCGGCGCGGCACGGAGAACACCACGCCCAGAGGACGTTTCGCGTAAACTGGTCGAGACCGACCCTACGTCGAGGCAGGGCAAACCTTCTTGGAACTCAGAAGCCGAGCAGCACCTTCTTCATGGAGCGCTCACCCCGCGGGCGAGCAATAGCTTGCCGGCTAGGCTGCGCTTGAGGGGGTTCACGCTGAGATGACGCAGCACCGCGAAGCTCTCTGTGCCGAGTTGTCCTTGCGTCTGGGGCACTCAGTGCAACGAGTTCTCAATGCCCCAATGCACGCGAACGGCCCGGCCCAGCGTGTCGGCAACGGTGAGCAAGCTCGAGATGAAGTAGCGCGCCTCCGAGCGCTCATTGAGCGCTTCAGGATGCAGTTTCACCGACGACAGGAATTACCGGCTCTGACATGTTCACGCGATCCTTTGACCTCGGCGTGCTGAAAACCCGTCTGTCAAGTCGCCGCAGATGGAGGAGCTCAGCGGCCCTTTCGGGAGCGCTCAAACCGGTAGTGCGGACGATGCAGGAGGTCGTCCTCACGCGCGTTGCGCTCGTCCCAGGCCTCGCGGCCCATCTCAAGGATCTCCTCCATCCACGTGCGGTTTTCCTGCGTGAGGCACAGACGTCCGACGAAGTCGTTGATGACGCGATCGAGGTCCGGCTCGACGCCGAGACCGAACCGCGCGAGCATCTTGCGCGCGGCGCGTTTAATGCGCGATTCACGTTGTGGCTCGACTGCACGCCGCAGATAGGTCGCAAGATGTCTTCTTGCGACTTCGCGCCATGTGTCGCGCACGAAGACCTCGTCGGTGAGATGCGCATCGAGTTGGGCAAGATAGGCCAGCAGGCCCTCGCGCGCCTTGCCCGCGAGCGGAGCGGGGCGCTCTTCGGGGGGCGGGCCTATCTCGTAAGGCACGCGCTCGAAAGACTGAACTCCGGATCGCGACACCTCGACCAACAACATGAACGAGTGTCCCGTATGCGGTGCGTGCTCCTTCATGTAGGCCGATGTGTGCGCAGGGAAAACGAAGTTGCCGAGCGAATAGACGATGAGCGACGAACCGAGGCGCTCACAGCCCTGCGGCACGTGAGGGTGATGCCCCAGGACGATATCGGCGCCGGCGGCGGCGATATCACGGAAGTTGCGAAGCCGTGGCGTCGAGGGAGTCGGCATAAACTCGATGTCGGCGTGAATCGAGACGACGAGGATGTCAACCGCATCTTGGTGCTTCGCGACGTCTTCGAGCACCGCCTCGCGCGTGTAGTAGGCGGACGATGGACCACGCTTGCCTAACGTGTAGTTGCCGTCCTCGTTGTAGCAGAGGAAGCCGAAGGTAAGACCGGATTTCTCGACCGTTGCGAGTTGCCGCGCCTTCTCCTGCGTATTGCCGACGCCCGCGGCTACAAGGCCGGCTGCTTCAAGGACTTCCTTCGTGTAGTCCATACCCTTGACGCCGGCGTCGAGAACATGATTGGCGGCCAGGTTCAAGAAATCAAACCCCGCCCGCTTGAGCGCCTGCGCGACATCGGGGCCCGGAAACGGGGCGATGAGACCACGGGGGTCAATTTCGCCCGGCGGGTAGTCGGGCGGGACGACGACCGTCTCCATGTTGCCGAAGAGGACATCGGCGCGGTTGAGCTGCTCTTTCATGCGCTCGAACGGCCAGTCTAACCCGTGAGCGCGAATGCCGGCGTTGACGCCCCTGCAGAGCCCGATGTCTCCGACCGCGCCGAAGGTGATGGTGTTGGACTCCGTCATGCTGTCTCCTCATTAGCCTACAACTCGGGTGGTCCGCTGTATCCCGAAGCAGGTTATTCAATCAGCAACACGCAGGAAACGTGCGCGTGCTGGTCGTAGTCAGTTGTGACGCCGATGGTGAACCCGTGAGCACCGGAGGTCACCGTCCGTAAGAGCTGCCGCCACGACACACACATCGCGGGGCGAAAGTAGCACGTCCGCGTCCACGCAGTAAAGACGGGGGAGGCGGTTGCCGAACGCTCGGCAGCATTGATCGTCGCGGTCTTCGACGCATTTCTGAATTGACATGACCCATAAGCTGTCTTACGATTACCAGCAACATATACTACTGCAAAAGTGAGCAATTCGAGTAACAACAAAAGGCTAAGTCACCATTACCTAGCACATGGATGCACGGGAGAAGGAGCCCGATGCGAATCAAGAGTCCTAAGGACTACTTCAAACGGTGGCTCCTTAAGCGGTTACGGCTGCAGCTTAAGCAGTTCAACGGTAAACGCTTGTTGTTGCAGGACGAATTCAACCACCTGATTGATCTCTCAGTTGAAAAAGCTGTCATGAATTGTTTCTCGGGCCGCAGTAGCGACGCAGTTCCTTGGATGCAGCTCTATGCCGCCCTGAAGATGCCCCCCGGCAAAGTCGCGGTAGACGTCGGGGCATGTGTCGGCCAGGTCTCAATGTTTCTGTCGGATTTCTTCGAACAAGTCCTTGCCATAGAACCATCGACCGGCAATATGGCGGTGCTTAAACAGGTCTTGCGCATCAACGGAATCAATAACGTCGCCACGCATTGTGCTGCGATGTCTTCCGAAGCCGGGAGGGGCATCTTCTATCTGCACGAAAGTCGCGGGCATCACTCTCTTGGTCAAGTTTCTACCAGCCGAAACATTGGTCACGAAGAGGTTGAAATCACCACGATAGACGACCTGATTCCAGAGCAAATCGACTTTCTCAAAATCGACGTGGAAGGATACGAACTCGAGGTACTGCTGGGTGCGACGGAAGCCTTGAATCGAGGGATTCCAATCGTAGTGCTTGAGGTTTCCGTGGGTCCTGCAAGGGATCTCGGACGTGATCCCTGGGAAGCGGTTCGCTATCTTCAGGATAGAGGCTACACGTGCGTCCGCGCAGATGGCAGAGCCTTAGATGCCTCCGCATGGCATGTGGACGTTCTAGCATTCCAAAACTCCGAGTCGGCCGAGCGTGCAATTCGCCTGCTCCAAGGGCGACGCACTTAAGTCCCGTGACCACGAGACGTTAACCCGAAAAACCACCGGCCGCATCATGCCGGCAACCGACGCTTGACATGAAAACATAAGAACCTATGATTGGTAAAACCATGAGTAAGCGCCCTCTATCCGTGACCGCCGTCGCTATCGCCGTCCTCCTCCTCCTGCTCATGGTCTGGAGCCGCCTCGCCACGACGAACGCCAAATGGGATGGCGATGCTCACATCGAAGTCCCGGACTACACCCTGCCGGACCCGCTGATCACGGAGGACGGCCGGCAGTTGCGTACGGCCGAGCAGTGGAAGAGCTTTCGCCGCGAGCAGGTGCTCGAGCTGTTCCGCGAGCACGTATATGGACGTCGTGCGGGCGAACCGGACACACTGAGCTTTGATCTGTTGGAGGAGGACCCGCAGGCGATGGCCGGTCGAGCCACGCTGCGGCGGCTGATGATCCGCAGCCAGGTCGACGATCGCGAGCACACCTTCGAGTTGATCATCTTCCTGCCGAACTCTGCAGCCGGCCCCACGCCGCTGTTCCTGCTGATGAACAATCGCGGCCCTGAAAACACCGACCCGACACGCGAGCAGCAGTCCGGCTTCTGGCCTGCGGAAGAAATCGTCGAGCGAGGTTACGGGATCGCTGCGCTGCAGGTGCGCGACCTCGCGCCGGACGACGCCGACCACTACCGCGAAGGCGTCATCCGTCTTTTCGAAGGCGATCAGCAAGTTCGCCCCGGGGACGCGTGGGCCGCCCTCGCCGCCTGGGGTTGGGGTGCAAGCCGCGCCATGGATTATTTCGAACAGAACGAGGACATTGACGCCTCGCAGATCGGGCTCGTCGGCCACTCACGCGGCGGCAAGGCTTCACTCTGGGCAGGGGCGGAGGATGAGCGCTTCGCGATGGTCGTCTCCAACAACTCCGGCTGCGGTGGTGCCGCCGTCAGCAGGCGACGCGTCGGCGAACGCCTCTCGCAGATCAACAATACCTTCCCGCACTGGTTCGCGAGCAACTTTCACCAGTACAACGGGCGCGAGCACGACCTTCCGGTCGACCAGCATATGCTGATCGCCCTGATCGCGCCCCGGGCGGTGTACGTCGCCAGTGCGAGCGAAGATCTCTGGGCTGATCCGCGGGGCGAGTTCCTCGCCGTCGCTCACGCGTCCCCAGTCTACGCACTGTGGGGCCAGGAGCCAATCGATCCTGATGCTATGCCGGCCCTCAACCAGCCGCTCCGCGAGGGCGTCCGCGGCTATCACATCCGCAGCGGCGCACACAACCTCACGCCCTACGACTGGGCCCGTTTCATCGACTTCGCCGACCGCCTCCGCGGTGGAGAGGAGGATTGAAGACCGAACGTGGTATCGGCGGCTGCACCGTCACGCTCGCCGTCGCTTCGCTGCTGGTCAGGAGTGCGATGATCTGGCTCGCCAACGAGCGCCGGGGACGCCTTTCGCGACGGCACAGCGACAGCTGTCAAGGAAGATGTCACGTAGACTTCAACGGTTCTTACGCTGTCCTCCGTTGTGGATGAACGGAAACAGACGCTGCCTTTTCCAGGTAGCGAAGACTGCATGATGCTCCGCTCCTTAATCGTCTTGTCCGCGGACAGGTCCCCTTTTGAGCCGTTTTTGAATGGTGCCCGGATAGACTCCGCGGGGTTTGGCCGCGCCGTACACCGAATAGCTGTCGTCGTCCCACTGCCGCGGGAACGGACCGTGCGGTATCACCGAAGGCAGCCCCATGTGTTGTCGGAGGATGCAGACAGTCTTGCCGGTGAACCGACAACCTTTCGCACCGCAGAGTCCTCCCTCGTTCAGCCCGTCGGCGATTTCTTCGTCAAGCTTCCCCTGCGCGTGCAATTGCCGAATGCGGCGATAAATACGGTGAGAGAAACCATAGTCGCGGTAGGAACGAACTCTGCGATAATACCAATGCTCGCTTGCCGCACCGGTGGTCAAAACTACTTTGAACTGCACTTGGTCTGCGCGGCCTTTCTGATCTACGATGACTTCCTTGAGCACAAAGCGTAAGACCTGCTTCCGTTCGGTGGGCGTGGTTAAGGGTGCTTGCCAGATTGCGGGGGGGGCCTGCCAACCCCAGAATTACCAACACGAGAATATAGTTCCGGTCTTCAGGCGTGAGCACCAGCCGTTGGACGTGCAACCCGTACGGTACCTTCTCCATGTAGCTTTCATCGTCCCCGCCCCCACCGGGAATGTCGTTGTATCCGCGTAAGCGCACCTATTCTATCGTGGAATCCCACAGTATGATATTCTCGACTGCGCTATTATTACCGTCAGTGCAGGCCGATGGCGCAACAAGCTTCGAACCACCGCCAATCGCCGAAACGAGTGCCGAACGTGAAGACGAAAAAGTGGTGAATTCTGAGTGGAATTGTTGTATATTCACGCTGTCGACCAAGATGGAATGAACGATGATGCACTTCATGCTCTTCGGGCAGGGGGCCGGCGCGGAGCCTCCTTCCTGCCGCCGCCACCGAACCCAAAGATCGCTGAAGCTCATAGCGCTCACCGCCGCCTGCCTCTTCGTGCTCGTCTCCTGCATACCGCCGTTCGGCAACTCGGACAAGACCGGCCCGCTGCAGCTCAAGGTCAACGAGGCCGACATCAGGCTCGCCTGGGACCATAGCCCCGGCCGTAAGCCCGAGACAAAGACGAGTATCACGCACTTCCGCCTCTATTTCCGCGAGCGCGGCACGCGCGACTGGACGCGGATCGCCGAGATCCGCGCGCGCGAAAACCCTGTGTTTATGGTGGGCGCTGACGCCGTCCTCGGCTCGCGCAGCTCAAGGAAGGTCGAGTTCGGCGTCAGCTCCATCACTAAGAACGGGAACGAATCAGACATTCACGCATCCACCGACTTTGAGGCTCGCCCCCACGGCGGGTGGTATGTACACTGGACCAAGCCCTGACCTCGCCGCCGAGCGCCGGTAGCTTGTGAGCACCGAGGGCTTGCCAGCACCGGTAGCTTGCGAGCGCCGGAAAGAGAGGAGTTGCATGAGACGATCGATTGCTGCCGCCGTCGCTTTGATCTGCCTGCTGATCGCGCTTCCCACCCTCGCCTACGCTGAGGACAACGACCCCGGCGCCGCCGACAACACTGACCCCGAAGCTCCTCAAGACCCGAACGATGAGCGCGAAAGTCGGATGCGCCTGCCGGACAGGCTCGGGCTCATCTTCAACACCTCGAGCATCCTGCTCGAGCTCGACGAGTATCAGAACGCCGGCATCGGCCTAAAAGCGAGGTGGGAGCACATCGCGCTGCGCGGTCTGCTCGGCTTCGGGTACGAGAGCGGGAACGAGGAGTTTGAGCTCGGATTCGGCACCGCGCTCGAGTATCACCTTATTCCGGGCGCCGAGGTATCCCCCTACACCGGCGGTCGGCTCGCGCTCGAGTATGCACGTGACTACAACGCCGACGTGACCGAGTTCAAGTTCGGGCTCGGCCCGCTGTTTGGGGTCGAGATATCGCCGCTCGAAATCCTGTCGATATTCGCCGAGTATCAACTGCAGTACTCAGCAGCCTACGCGAGCAAAGACGACGACTCCACCTGGAATTACACGTTCGCCACGGGGCTCGGCAACCGCGCCGCGCTCGGGATAATCGTCTACTTCCTTGACCGGCGCCTACCTGCGGAGGATGATGACGAGGAGCCTGCCGCTGCTGAGTAATGAAAAAATACTACTGTTCACCGATTGGCTACCGAGGCGTCACATCCCTAAGCTTGGCACTCAGGTGCCGTGGTGTTGTTCACATTGATTCCGCCGACCAGAACCACAGTCACGCCTCAGGTAACCCGCTACCGGGTCTACCTGCCGAGCCTGCCGCGTGCCGTGCGCGGGTTCACCATCCTGCAGATCTCGGACCTGCACAGCCAGCGCTTCGGCCCCGACGGCCGGGCACTGCTCCAACTCGTCGGCGAGCTCAGTTTTGACCTTGCAGCCCTCACCGGCGACCTCGTCAACGGCGAGAGCTGGGAGTACTACGACCTCCCGGCTCTGGAGCTCGCCGAAGCGCTCGTCGGCCGGGCGCCGGTCTACTTCGTCACCGGCAACCACGAATGGAGCTCCCCGGACGGCGAGCTCCTGCCCCCGCGGCTCGCCGAACGCGGAGTACGCGTGCTGCGGAACGCGGCCGAGCTGCTGCCGGTCCGGCTTCCGCTGAACGACGACGGCGCAGAGGTCCGCCTCGGCATCATAGGCATGGACGACATCACCTACTTCGACGAGAACCCGGCATGCTTCAGCGCTGCGCTCGAGCGCGCGCTCGCGGAGGTCGCCTCCGCCGAGGTCCGCATTCTGCTTTCCCATCGCCCCGAGCTCTTCGCCGTCTACCGGCGCCACCAGATCGACCTTGCGCTGAGCGGCCACGCCCACGGCGGGCAGATCCGCCTGCCCCGCATCGGCGGCCTCTTCGCCCCCGGCCAGGGGCTGCTCCCGCCCTTTGACGCCGGCGCCTTCGTCGAAGACGACTGCTGCATGATCGTCAGCCGCGGCCTCGGCCGAAGCGCCTTCCCCTGGCGCATCAACAACCCACCCGAGATCGCCCTCATCGAGCTGAGCGACGAGCACCCGGGGGGCGCGCAGGCCAACCACGCCGATGCGCCCGCGGGCGCCACAGCCACTCACACTGACGCCACGCAGGCTGGCGAGGGTAGCACTCGGGCCCAGACCAGCGCCGCCCAAACCGCCGCACGCGCCCAAGCCACCCTGGTCTCGGCACAAGGAGGAGGTCGCGATGCCGTTTGAGTTCCAGAGGCTCAGGATTCCGGAACTCGTCCTGGTCCAGCCCAAACGATTTCCCGACCAACGCGGCTGGTTCATGGAAACCTACAAGCACAGCGCCTTCGTCGAGGCCGGGATCACGACCGAGTTCGTGCAGGACAACATGTCGTTCTCTACCCATGGGGTACTCCGCGGGCTGCATTATCAAATCGCGCCGGCTGAGCAGGCCAAGCTCGTCACCGTGCTGCAGGGCGAGATCTTCGACGTCGCGGTGGACCTGAGGCCCGATTCGGCCACCCGCCTCGGCTGGATAGGTGCAAGCCTGAGCGCCGAGCGCGGCGACGCCCTCTTTATCCCCGCCGGGTTCGCGCACGGCTTCGTCGTGCTTTCAAAGGACGCGCTCGTCCTTTACAAATGCAGCGCCGAGTTCGCCCCCGACTGCGAGCGCGGCATCCGCTGGGACGACCCGGCGATCGACATACAGTGGCCGCTATCGAACCCAATCGTTTCAGACCGCGACCGGCAGCTTCCGTCGCTGGAGGAGGTCTCGTTATGATATGGCTTATCGGACGATCAGGCATGTTGGGTCGACTGGTCGAGCAGGAGCTTCGGGCACACAACCTCGAGTACGCCGCCTCAGGACCCGAGCTCGATGTAACCCGACCGGACTCAATCGACCATTTTGCTCCGAAGCGAAAACCCCGATGGGTGATCAACTGCAGCGGCTACACCGCGGTCGACTCCGCCGAGAGCGAGGAAGACCAGGCCTGGGCGGTGAACCGCGACGGACCGGCGCTGCTCGCGCGCTACTGCCAAAAGCGCGGTGCCCGGCTCCTGCATATCTCCACCGACTACGTCTTCGACGGTTCCCTACCCGACGGATACGGCGAGGACGCCGAACCCTCCCCCATCAATGTCTACGGAGCGAGCAAGGCCGGCGGCGAGGAGGAGGTGCGTGCCGAGCTTCGCGAACACGTCATCGTGCGGACGGCCTGGCTGTTCGCCGAGCACGGGCGCAACTTCGTGCTCACGATCCTCCGCCTGCTGAAGACCCGCGGCGAGCTCACAGTGGTCGACGACCAGCACGGCTCGCCCACCTACGGCCGAGACCTCGCCCGCGCCATAGTGCTGGTGGTCACCGCCTCGCGGCCCGTGTACGGCACCTTTCACTTCACCAACAGCGGCGTAACAACTTGGCACGGCTTCGCCTCTGCGATCCGCGACCGCGCAGTCGAGCTCGGCCTGATCCCTAAATCGCGCCGCATCGTGCGCGTCTCAAGCGACCAGTTCCCCACCGCCGCCGAGCGCCCGTCGTACTCGGTCCTGACCTGCCGCCGCATGATTTCGGCCTACGGGTTCGAGCCGCGCACCTGGGAGGAAGCCCTCGACGACTGTCTGCAGCGCATCGCCAGCGAGCACCAAGCCCGCACCTTCACGCTGGTATGACCCTGCGGGGGCGCCGGCACGGGAGCGGCGCGCCGGGACGCCGCCCGCAGCGACGCCACGGCCTCCGCGCCGCCGGCATACAAACGAGCTGGGGTCAGCCCCATGCACATAGAGCTCAGGCGCCCGGAGCTTGAGCCACTACGAATCGGAGGAGTGAGCCATGCGTAAACTACAGAACATTTTGGTGACCGGCGGGGCCGGGTTCATCGGATCGAACTTCATCCATTATCTCTTCGCCCAGCCCGAGTTCAGCGGTCGAGTGGTCAACCTCGACGCCCTCACCTACGCCGGCAACCTCGACAACCTACGCTCGATCGACCGGCGCTTCGGCCCCGAGGGCGAGGCCGCACCGGGCCGCTACGTCTTCGCCCGCGCCGATATCCGCGAGTTCGATATCCTCGGTGAGCTCTTCGATCGCTATGCTATCGACACCGTCGTACATTTCGCCGCCGAGTCGCATGTCGACCGCTCGATCGTCGGCCCCCGGGCCTTCATCGAGACCAATCTGAACGGCACCTTCAATCTCCTGGAAGCCGCCCGCGCGGCCTGGAGCGGACGCGACGACGTGCTGTTCCACCACGTGAGCACCGACGAGGTATTCGGCTCGCTCGGCGACGAGGGCGCCTTCAGCGAGACGACCCCCTACGACCCCAAAAGCCCGTACTCGGCCTCCAAAGCCGGCTCCGATCATCTCGTCCGCGCCCAC
Source organism: Spirochaetaceae bacterium (assembly GCA_003552665.1). Taxonomy (GTDB): domain Bacteria; phylum Spirochaetota; class Spirochaetia; order DSM-27196; family SLAA01; genus B1Sed10-166. The sequence goes on from PUNW01000009.1 coordinate 10,687, forward strand.
GGCCACACCTTCGAGATCCCGTTCACGATCTCCAACTGTTCGAACAACTACG
>PUNW01000289.1 GCA_003552665.1 Spirochaetaceae bacterium
TCTTTGTGTTCAACAAGATCGACCTGGTCCCGGACCGGCTCGAGCTGCATGCAGCTGCTGAGCGCCTCGGCTGTCCACCGGAACGCACCGCGTTCGTATCGGCCAAGACCGGCGAAGGCATTGACCGCGTGTTCGAGCTCATCCGCGAAACAATCGACGCGCAAAGCGGCGAAACTGTGTACGCCATTCCGGCGGATCGCTACGATCTGATCGCTTACCTGCATCGCAACGGTCACGTTCTGAGCGAGCAGTATGACAACGGGATAATCGAGGTGCACGCGCATGTAGCGCCCGAAGCCGCCGGTCGCCTAACTCGCTATAGGCGCTCTCGGGATTACGCGAATTCCCAAGCCGGTGATCATTACCACGACCACAATTAGGTATTGCAGTGATGAGACAGAATCACGTCATATACACCCACCGTTACGAAGCACCGATCGGCACGTTGTATCTGGCGGTGACGCGCAACGGCAGCGTGTTGCGAATCGGGTATGAGCCGTTCGAAAACTGGCCGAGAGAGGTCACCGTGGAAGAGAACAAGTATGCGTGCGGCGAGCTCGAACACCAGCTCGAGGCGTACTTCCGCGGGCAGCTCCAACGCTTTAGTATCCCGGTTGCGCTCGATGGCACCCCGTTTCAGCGCAGCGTCTGGAAGCGACTGTCGAAAATAGACTACGGTACAACGCTTACCTATGGCGAAGTGGCCCGCAAGATTGGGCGGGCCGGCGCGGCACGGGCGGTCGGCAACGCAGTGGCCGGCAACCCGGTTCCAATCGTCATACCCTGCCACAGGGTTGTCGCAGCCGACGGCGGAATCGGAAAGTACGCCCTGCGCAGCTTTCCGGATGGAAGCGGCGCGGATCTTAAACGACGCCTCTTGGAGTTGGAAGGAGCGCTCGGATAATCACTTGCTCTTGACGTAGACCTGCATCAGCTGCACGAAGTAGTGGATCTGACGGTAGATCTCGGCCAGACGCTGTTTGATCGGCTGTTCGGTGTAACCGTCAAGCTGCCTCCAGTTGAGGATCACCTCGGGGTTTTCGCGCTCGGCATCCTCGATAGCGAGCTTCAGGATCTTCGCGATCGTGACGAGGTTATGTGCCGCCTCAACGATCATTTTGCGGGCGGTGTCGTTGACCTCACCGAGTTGGTCGCGAAGCAGCGCGAGCGTCTTCTTGTCGCGTTCCACCGCTCGACCAAGCGCTTTACGCAGTTTAGCGCCGCGCTCGCCGTCGTCGGCAAGGCTCTCGTCGAACTCAACGAGTTCTTCCGCCACCGACATGACCTGGTGGAAGGCCTCCGAGAGCTGATGGGAGGTCATGTTAGTGGACCATTTCCCACGCACCAGCAGGACATCACGAACCAGCTCGCGCACATCCTTCTTGAAGTAGTCCACAAGAAACGCCTTGAGGTAGTTTATCGGCGCGGTCAGTGTGAAGCCGCTCAACAAGCGTTTCGTGTAGACCTGGCTCCCCGCTTCAGTGTAGTACTTGGTCCGAGCGATCGTCGTGGTCCCGAATACGCGCTTGCACAGCTCCTGGACCTTTCGCCCGCGCCGCTCGGCCAGGATCTTCTGGATCGTGGCTTCGGTGGTAGTCTTGAGCGTATTCAGGTAGGCCTCGACGATGTGCTCGGAAGGGAAGGTCGGTTTGATCTCAAGGTAGGGATTCTGCTCAACATAGCGGATGATCTTTGCAAGCACGTCCGTTGCGAGCACGTCGGTGACCGAGTTCATCACTTTCTTCCAGGCGGCACGCGAGATGACCTCGACCCCCCGATACTGCTGAAGGACGGCGAAGACCGTGTCCCAGTCCTGCGATTTGTCGATCAGCGGGGCTACTTCCAGGAAGTCCTTCAGATCGTCGCTGATATACTCGCCGCCCATTACTTCGAACTTGGGCTTGTAGCTCGTATCACCTTCGGGGACTCTGGAGTCGAACTTCTTGAGCAGGAAATAATAGTCAAAGCCGACGAACTGTACGAAACTCAGCACCGTGTTGTAGGTTGCGTTGATTTGCTTCACCGTGGCGTTGTCGAACGAACCGAAGAAGTTGACCATCGCCTGCTTCAACTCGCCGGCGAGCTCGCGGGTGTCCTTCTCCTCGGCGGCCTCGCGGATACGCTCTTCAGTGAAGCGCTCACGCATCTCGGCTTGTTCGGCGCTCATGTAATACTCGATCACGAGCGACTTCAGCGCCTTTGACTCGGCTGCATTCTGCAGGATCGCCTGGGCCGGCACGATTGCCTTGTAGATGTCGAAGAAGAACCGTCCCAGGGCGGGCTGCACTTCGTTGCCGCGCGGCTTATAGAACTTGTGGCGGCTCCTGTTGAGATCCTTGCGCAGCGCCTTGAGCTGGCGTTTCTTCTCACGCTCGGGGTCATTGTGATTGGTGAAGATCGCAAGCAGCTTGGCGATTACCCCCAGCGGCTCATCGTCCAACTGCTGTGTTTGTGTGGTCCGCGCAGCGTTCTGCCTGTCCATCAACCCTTTCACTACCTGTAAACCGTATGTGGATGGTAGTGTAACACAGACTCAGTGGCTTGTCGCCATACCCACGTTCACGCTATTCTACCCACTAACCGGAACGAGAAACCGGTACGTAACAGGGAGTTACCGCATGGAAGATACGGACGATATAATCGAACAGCTCGAGTACAACCGGCGCGAAGGGAATAACAACGGCCGGCAGCTCATCGTGTTTTCGCTCTCCACCTGCGGGTTCTGCAAACGCGCGCTGAGCTTTCTCGACAAGCACGACTTCAGCTATCGCTTCATTCACCTCGACCAGATTGAGCCTGAACGGAAGCGGCGGGTCAAGGATGTGCTGCGTGCCCGCTTCAACATCTCACCGATCTTTCCGGTGCTCGTTGTCGACGACAAACGGGCACTTACCGGTTTCACCGAGCTGCAGTGGCGCAAAGCGCTGCAACTCCCTGTCGAGGAATAGGATCTTCCCCAAATGGAACGCAAGCTTCGCCGCCCCAAGACAACAGAGGATGCCCTGACGTTTATTCACCGAGTCGCCGAGCATAACGGCTGGGTTGTAAATCCGGACAACGAGTTCGTAGCCGATCTTGCCGAGGGTCTGGCGGTCAACTACAACCGGTACGGTTACTATCTCTGCCCCTGCCGCGACGGCGACGGGTCGCGTGATCTTGACCGCGACATTATCTGCCCCTGCGATTACAACATCCCCGACCAGCTGGAATACGGGCACTGTTTCTGTGCGTTGTTCTTTTCGCCGCAGTTCGCTGCGCGTGAGGAGGAACCGGGGCAGATTCCGGAGCGCCGCCCCCACTCATAGCCTGTTGCAGGCACGAAATCCCGTGCAGGCGCCCTCCGCGGCGAGCGCCGCACAGCGCTGAGAGCGGCCCTGAGAGCGGCGCTCAGAGCTCAGCTGCCTTCGCCAACATATCATTGAAGCCGGCCTGCACGGCCTCCGCAAGCTCACGAGCCTTACCTGTCTCACCCGCTCGGGCCACTGCCTCAAGCTCACGACAGGTGGCGAGCAGCTGCTCGGATCGCATCGTACCGGCCGTGTTCGCAAGTGAATGGGCTGCGCGCGCGATCTCTTCGCCCTCCTCACCCGCGATCGCGCGCCGGAGACGTTCGAGCTTACCCGGGGTCTCGGACGTAAGCACCTGGAGGATCTCGGCTTTTAGGTCCGGATCATCTCCGTACAGCTGCAGAAACTCGCTTGGATCGTAGTAGAAACCGCCCGCTTCAGATTCATGCGCCATAGAGTCGGATTCTCCTCATATAGTTTTTTATCTAAGCAAGCCTTTCAGCGATACACCCGATCGGCAATCAGTTCCCGGAACTTCAACGCCTCGTTGGAGCGCGGTGCGATCTCGATTGCTCGGTCACAATCCGAGAGCGCGTGTACGTAGTCCCCGAGCTCGTAGTACAGCTGCGCGCGCGCAAACGAGCCGTCGAAATGATACGGATCTATCTCGAGACATGCATCCAGGTCCGCGAGCGCATCAGCAGCCTGCCCGATCACCCGATTGACCACAGCGCGATAGTAAAGCGCCTTCGCGTTGTCCGGCCGCAGGGACAGCGACCTGGTAAAATCCGCAATCGCCGGCTGGTGCCGGCCCTCCGCGAAGTAAGCCATGCCGCGATGTGCGTAGATCACCGATTCAACCTCCGGCCGCAGATCGTGTTCGAGCAGGCGATCGTAGATTGCAATCGCCTTGTGATAGTCCTTGCGGTTGTGCTCGAGAAGGGCCTGCAGCAGCAGGTTGTCAAGCGTCTCGGCTACATCCTGCCCCTGCCGGAGCCCGGCCCCGCCGCGTTCATACCTTCCGTTACCTTCATCCCCGTCCTCTCGGTCAGCGCTCCTGCGCTGACCGGCAGCTGCACCGGGCAGGCCTTCGGAGGTCTCGGCGGGGTCTCCGTTTCCCGTGACGCGATGGTACTGTCGCCAGAACTCGCCCCGCCTTTTGGCCAGCTCATGCTGCAGCTCGCGCTGATAGTCCCGAATCTCCTGAAAAATCGTGTCCGACAGCGACAAGTTTGCGTTGAGCGCCGCCAGCTTGCGCCGCAAAGGGTCGTCGAGCGGGCTGAAATCAGCCTTGTATATCAGCTCGTGCTCAACCTCGGCCCACGCATCCTGCAGAATCGTGCGCAGCTGCAGCTCACAGGTCAGGTCGGCGGCCAAGCCACAGCTTTCGCTGATTTCGCGCGGTACGCGAACGAGGTAATGCGTCGAGTCGTAGCCGAACTCGTGAAAAGCGTATTTCGAACCCTTGCGCTCGACCTCGAGCACATCGTAGCGTTCGCGCAACTCGCGCTCAATTCGGCCGATGTCCTCGAGAAACGGGCAAACCAGCCGGATACCGAGCAGATCGGTAAGCTCCATGAATTGCTGCATCGGCCCCGCCTCACGTACGCGCCGAACCAGCTTGGAGAAACAGCTGTCAAACGATTTCACGCGCCATTTTACGGTAGGGTCCAGCCCGATTGCGGCGAGCTCCGCGCGCAAACGAATCTGACACTCCTCCAGCGCCTGGGCGTACTGCGGCCGAAGTCGCCGATACTCTCGCTCGAGCTCCGACCGTCTCGGCAACGGCAAAGAAACCCGGTGTATCGTGACGTTATCCTCACCTTGATGCTGCATGTCCTATTCTCATACTATACCATGGAAACGCGAGATACGCAGTATGCCTGAAGAACGAGAGATAACGACACGCCTATCCGAGATCTTTCTCCTGACTGTAGTGGTCGTTGTAACGGTTCTGTTTATCCGTTTGCTCAGTCCGTTTCTGATCACGATGCTGGTCGCTGCGGTTTTCACGCGCCTGTTCTTTCCTTTGTTTTCGCGTCTCACGGGCGCGTTTGGGGGGCGCCACAGGCTTGCCGCCGGATTCACGCTCGCGCTCATCGTCCTGGTGGTGGTGGTGCCGGTAGGCACTCTCGGCATCCTGGCCTACACCGAGCTGATCGGGATCGCCGCCCGCTACCGCACCATCACCCGCGAGATCGCGGAGGCCCTGGCGCATTTCGGGCAGCTGGGGATGGCGGGCCTGCTCGAGATCATTCCGGTCCTTGAACCGTATCTGAACCAAATCGAGCGTTTCGCGCTGGACGAGGTGTTGCGCGATGTCATGCGCGTCGGCAGTGAGTTCCTGTTGCAGGCCTTCCAACGATCGTTCGTAGGCGCGGCCCGCACGGTAGCGGCCGGGCTGTTAGGGCTGCTGTTGATGTTCTTCTTCTTCGTCGACGGACCGAAGCTCGTAGCCTCAATCAAGTCCGTGCTCCCGATGGAGCAGAAGGATGTCGATTTCATCGCCGCCGAAACGCAGCAGGTTACGAGCGCCACCCTGATCAGCACCGTCCTGATCGGTTTCTTCGAGGGCGTCTACGGTGCGCTATTGTTCCTGCTGCTCGGCATCCCCTCGCCATTTCTGTGGGGGCTGATCATGATGGTCTTGTCGGTGATCCCCCTCGTGGGTACCAACTTCGTGTTCGTGCCGACGATGATAATCCTCGCCCTCAGCGGCCGGTGGGTCGCTGCACTCATCCTGCTGGTGTTCGGGGTCGGTGCCGTCGGCCTGAGCCAGAACGTCGTGAAGCCGAAGCTGCTGGGAGACCGCTCAGGACTACACCCGGCAGTCGTACTGTTGTCCACGCTGGGCGGCATCGCCTGGATGGGCATCATCGGGTTCCTCGTGGGCCCTATCCTAGCTGGGCTGTTCGCTGTGCTGTGGAGAATGTTGGCTGAACGTTACCGCGTCTCGTGACGGTAATCCCCGGGCGACGCCGGATCCAGGCCGGCTTCCGGCGCACCGGAGGCGTCCGGTGCCTGCTGCGACCCGCGCTCCCACTCTCGTTCCGACTCCAGTTCCGGCTCAGGTGTCGGCGATAGCTCCGCAGCCCGAGCCGAGGATTGCTCCGGTCCCCTCTCCAGCGCGTGCTCGAGTACGCCAATGCGGGTCTCCAACGCCGCAACGCGTTCGATCACGGCGTGCGTGCGCCGCGTGAGGTGCCAGCGCCACCCGATTAACCCCGCAGTGCAAACGACTACCGCCACCAGCACCGGCGCGAGCGCCGAAACCAGCTCATGGATCGCGTCGACAAACAGATAGAACGCATAACTGGACACGACTTACTCACCTCGCTGCGGCGCCCTGCCCGTCCCGCGCGACTGATCGTTCTCCACGGGCGCCTGCAAGCCCGCGTCGGCCCGCAGAACCGCCTCGGCGGCACGCTGCATGCGCTGTTCCACCCGATCGCGCACCCTCAGGTCATGGGAGCCGATTATGCGGGCGGCGAGCAGCCCCGCGTTCTCGGCGTTATTGATCGCAACCGTGGCTACCGGAACGCCCCGCGGCATCTGCACGATCGAAAGCAGCGAATCGAGCCCCTCGAGGCTCGACCCCTTTACCGGCACGCCGATCACCGGAAGCGGCGTCATCGCCGCTACCATACCGGGCAGATGCGCCGCGCCACCGGCTCCCGCGATGATCACGCGTAAGCCGCGCTCGGCAGCCTGCTCAGCGTAAGCGACCATGCGCTGGGGCGTGCGGTGGGCTGAGACCACGTGGTGTTCGGTCGCGATCTCGAGCTCCTGCAACACTTCCACCGCACGACGCATCACCGGCCAATCGGAGTCGCTCCCCATGATCACGCCCACCGCAGACTGCTCTCCGCCCTCGCGGGATGTCCGCCCGGATTCGTCCCGTTCTGCCATATCCTTGCCCCCCTCTATCTGAACCGCAGACACGCCGCCGCCCGGCGCGCCTGGTACAGCGCCAGCTCCGCGGTCTCAGCAAGCGCAGTGACATGCCCCATCTTGCGCCCCGGCCGCGCGCGCCTTTTTCCGTACAGATGCAGGTTCACGCCCTCAACCGCAAGCGCTTCACGCACTCCTTCGATCTGCGCCGGTTCCCCACCGGCACCGTCCTCAGCCAGCAGGTTCACCATAGCGCCGGCAGACAGCAACCGCGTGCTGCCGAGCGGAAACCCGCACACCGCCCGCAGGTGCTGCTCAAACTGACTGGTCGCACATGCCTCGATCGTAACATGCCCCGAATTGTGCGGTCGCGGGGCGATCTCATTCACGAGGAGCTCACCTTCGGCCGTGTGAAACAGCTCGACCGCGAAAAGTCCGACGCTCGCAAGGCTCCGAACCGCCGCCACCGCAATCTCAACAGCCCGCGCACCAGCCTCGGACGACAACCGCGCCGGCACCACCACGGCATCGCATACGTTGCGCTCGGGGTGAAACGCGGTACCGAACGGAGGATAGACCGCGACCGCCCCGTCCAGTCCGCGAGCTACGATCACGGCCGGCTCCTCTACTCCTTCCAGATACCGTTCCAGGAACCAGCCGCCGCCCGGCTCTTGATCGAGTCCGGCAGCGGCAAGCGCCGCCGCGTCACGGCACACGATCACACCACGTCCGTCATATCCGCCGCGCCGAGACTTGCAGACACACGGGTACCCGAACCGCCCCGCCGCCTCACGCAGGCTCTCCCCGGACCGAGGAGTCTCGAAAACCGGCACCGGCACACCGTGGTCCTGCAGGTGCTGTTTCTGGACGAGCTTATCCTGAATTATGCGAAGCAGCTCCGGAGCAGGCCGGATAACCGTACCCTTATCGGCAAGCTCCGAAAGCGCCGTCACATCGGTATGCTCGATCTCATACGTGAGCAGATCGCACCCGGCGGCGAGCCGGCTGAGGGCCTGCGGATCATGCAGCTCACCAACGATGAGCTCGTCGGCCACTTCCGCACAGGCTGCCTCAGGATCCGGGTCGAGCACCATGACCGCAACCCCGAGCTCGCGCGCCGCCGAGATCAGCATCCGCCCGAGCTGGCCGCCTCCAATCACTCCAAGCCGCACCAGCGGATATCCTGACACAGTGGGTCTCCTCTTCGCTACAACATCGCGCTCACAGCGGCATTCAGGCGCTCGGAGCTCTCGTCGATTATTCGCCGTGCCACTGCCGACAGGGCGTCCATGTTCTCTTCGCTCGCGTCGTCCATCGCCTCGGAGCTCCCCTGCAGCATTGCATTGAAGCGGTAGTATTCCACCCCGGGCAGGCGATGCAACTGATAATTCACCGCTTCAGCGATTGCCTCTGTGGTCATAGATGACAGCGGAACACCCTTGATCGGCGATACCCAGTCGATATACCCCCAGTTACGCATCTCCCGGTACGTGAACTGCCTCGTCCGTTTGCCTGTTCCCAGCGATACGATCACGAATCGCCGCGCCCAGGGATACATTTTACGCGCTTCGATGTAGGCAGTCATCGCCGGGTTAGCGGCGAAAATGGCGCCGTCGATCAGACAGAAATACTCGCGACCGTGGCCGTCAACCGGACGAATGTAGGCCGGTTCGAAAAACGTCGGCGCGGCCGATGAGGCTCTGGCAGCGTCACGCATGAGAAAGTCGCGGTCATCGGGCTGTTGATAATGCGGCGGCCGACGTTTGAACAAAAACGGCGTTTGGCGTTCGGTATCATAACTGGTGATCAGCAGATTCGTCAGAGCGTCACTGACCCGGAGATCTCCATAGAGAATCTTCAGGAGGCGTTCGTACGGAGCGGCATCGTACTTCTCGCCGAACGCCTGGAGCACCGTACGGAGTCTCGAGAACTTCCAGCGCGGAAATACTTGAATCCCATACCGCGTATAGATCTCGATGATTCGATCCAGCGATACAGCGGGATGGGCAGCGTTGCGCCCGCCATCCCGATCGTGCTTCGGCCGCGCGGCCGAGCACAGGTCCCGGGGATCGGGGGCGCACAGCCCCAGCGCGATCAGCGCGCCTGTGGAGGTGCCGGCAACGAGATCGAATAGCTCGTAGAGGTACGGCACGCGCCGGGAACGGCCGCCCCGGCGCAGCCGGATGCGTCGATGCAACTCATGCAGCAGCAGCGCCGGAATGAGCCCACGGATACCTCCCCCGTCGATAGAAAGGATGCGGACGGTTCGTCTGTAGCGTTCGAGCGATCCTCTGAGCACGGCAGCCGGCTTGCACCAATCGTACTGCGGTCGCTCAGCGGCCGGCGTCGTACAGCTGCTGCAGCTGCTGCTTCACCTGGTCGAGCACGCCGCTGTACTGCTCTTGCAGGCGATTCATGTTCTCGCGCAGGTACTGTGAGAACTCCGGGTCGCTCGCCGGGTCCAACCGCACCTGCGTACCTGTCTGTCGCTGCAGCTCCTGCTCTTTCTGCCGGATGCGCCCCTCAAACTGTTGGCGCACCGCTTCGATCATCTGCCGGCGGTTGTCGAGGTACTGCGACAGCAGGTTGTCGAGCTGTTTGAACAGCTCGCGCAGCTGTGCGGTATCGCGAATGACAACCTGAAACCCGTTCTCGAGCCGGCGAATGCGCTGCAGCTCGATATCATCGTTCGGTAGCTTTATGTTCATCAACAGGACTTCGAAGAATCCGTCTCTCACCCAGTCGAGGCGCTCGCCGTCGTAGCGGGAGAGCTCCTTGTTGAGATCTACCTCCTCACCGTCGATGACCTTGCTTACCAGGCGCTTGCCGAGCTGTTTGTGTTCGTGCATCTCGAGACTCTTACGGTCTCCACGAACGCCTTCGGTCTTCTCCAGCGCCAACTCGACGGCGCTCTTAATCTCACCCATATTAAGCCTCCGTTATCGTGCAGTTAATCTGTTGCAGGCGATGAGCGTACCACGCTACTGTTAAAGATGAAACCGGACAACGCGTCCCGGCAAGCTCACACGTGGTACGCTGCCTGGTGTGCTCAGTGCTGATGGAGATGAACGTCCCGCTGGGGAAACGGTATCTCGATACCCTCAGCATCAAAAGCCTTCTTGACCGCTTCATTCAGAGCGAGCGTGGTGGTCAGAAAGTCTTCCCGCTTCACCCAAACCCGTAGCGCGTACTTGATTGCGCTGTCACCGTGCTCGAGAACACCGATAACCGGGGCCGGTTCGGAGAGAATCTGTTCCATGCCGGCAACCACCTGCTGAAGCACGCGCTTAACGGTATCGATATCGGCGCTGTACGCTGCTCCGAACACCAGATCGATCCGGCGAGTGGGATTAACGCTGAAGTTGGTCACGCTGGTATTGGCAAGCCCCCCGTTCGGAATTACGACGCGCCGGTTGTCGATGGTGTTGAGCACGGTATAGAGGATTCTTATCTCAGCCACCGTGCCCA
>PUNW01000166.1 GCA_003552665.1 Spirochaetaceae bacterium
CGTGAGCCGGACCTGGTGGTGCTCGATCTGATGTTACCGGAGATCGACGGCATCGAGGTGTGCCGCCGCCTGCGGCGTGAGAGTGACGCGCTGGTTGTGATGTTGACCGCGCGGACCACCGAGCAGGACAAGCTCGCCGGACTGGACGGGGGCGCCGATGATTACGTCGTCAAACCGTTCAGCCCTCGCGAGCTCGCGGCGCGAGTGCGAGCTGTTCTCCGACGGTTGCCGTTGGAAATGACGCTTCGCGGACCGCCAGTGATGGATCACGGCCCGCTTTTGGTCGACTTGGAGCGGCACAAAGCTGAGCTCAACGGTGAAGAGCTGCGGCTTACACCGGTGGAGTTCCGGTTGCTCGCGTTGCTGATGCGAGAGCGAGGACGAGTTCTTACCCGGGCGCAGCTGGTGGAGCGGGCCTTCGGTCATGATTACGAGGGGTTGGAGCGCACTATCGACGTTCATATTCTCAACCTGCGCCGGAAAGTGGAGCCGGACCCGTCACGCCCGACGCTGATCAAGACGGTCTATGGGGTGGGGTATACCTTTACGGAGGGCGCGGCATGATGCACCGGTTGCAGGTTCGGCTGTTCGCGGCCTTTCTGCTGGTGATCATCGTAGTGGTGATTACGATTCTCTTGCTCGTCCTTCCGGCGGCGGAGCAGGAAATCGAGACGTATGCGCAGCGTACCGGACGGCTGCAACTTGCGCGGATGCACCACTGGCTGCTCGGCTATCACTCTGCTCGCGGCAGCTGGAGCGGGGTGCAGCCTTTCGTCGAAGAGATGGGGGTTTTGTACGGTCAATGGGTTGTGCTGGCCGCCGAAGACGGCACGGTCGTCGCCGACTCGCGGAACATGCTGTTCGGACAACCTTTCACTGAGGAGTGGACCGAAGTGGTCCTGCGTGGGAGGGACAACGAGCGCATTCTGGGCGTATTGTACGTCAGCGCCGAGTCGGGGATTGATGAGGCGTTTGCGCGAAATCTTCGCGATTCGCTCGGATACTTCCTGTTTTGGGGTGCGTTGACCGCGCTCGGAGCTGCGATTGTGCTGACGGTGCTACTGTCGCGGGCGATCTCGGCGCCGGTGCGCCAGCTGGCCGAATCGGCGATCAGGGCCGGCAAAGGTGACCTCTCGGTCAGGGTGCCGGGTTCGTTCCGCGGCGAAATCGGGGAGCTCGCACGGTCTTTTAACGGCATGATCGCCGATCTGGGGCGTGCGGCCGAGCTGCGGCGCAATCTCGTCGCGGATACCGCGCATGAGCTGCGTACGCCGCTGTCGAATATTCGCGGTTACCTCGAGGCAATGAAAGACGAGGTGGTGGAGCCGCAGGACGCGCTCGCCTCGGTGGAGGAAGATGTGGGAATGCTGGCGCGCCTGGTTGACGATCTGCAGGAGCTCGCGCTTGCGGAATCCGGGGCGCTGGGGCTCCATCTTGAGCCTGAGAACCTGGTAACGGTGATACGGCGTTGTGTCGCAAACCTTCACGCGCGGGCCGCAGCCCGGGGGGTTGCGCTTCATCTGGAGCTTCAGGAAGAGCTCCCGCCGGTGATGATTGATTTCCAACGGATCACGCAGGTTGTTCACAATCTGCTGGTGAACGCGTTGGTGCACACCGAGCGCGGCGATCGCATCGTTGTCGCCGCCCGCCGCATCGACGGGGTTGTTGAGATGCGCGTAACCGACACCGGAGAAGGAATCCCGGAAGCGGACCGCGTGAACGTGTTCGAGCGTTTCTACCGGGTGGACCGCTCACGAACACGCGCGACGGGAGGAACCGGGCTTGGTTTGACGATATCCAAACAGCTGGTGGAAGCGCATGGCGGGCGGATATGCGCGGAACCGAACGAGCCGCGCGGCAGCATCTTCGTCGTCGAGCTGCCGCTGGCCGGCTACGGTCCGAAAACGGACTCTATGATTTCCTGAAGGCGGCCACGTTCGATCGGCTTGGTCAAAAAGCCGTCCATACCGGCCTCGCGGCAACGCTCGTCCTCTCCGGCCGCCACCCCGGCGGTCAAAGCGACGATCGACGGCGCTTCCCCGCCGGCCGCTGCCAGTTCGATGATCTCTGCGGTCGCCTGATACCCATCGGTATGCGGCATCTGCAGATCCATGAAGATCAACTGAGGGCGGTGGTCCCGAAATAGCTCCACTGCCGCCGCTCCGTCGGTGGCTTCGATGATCTGTGCCTGCGGCAGGATGTTCGAAACCATCTTGCGCGCTACCAGAAGGTTGATGCGGTCATCCTCGGCAACCATGATCACCGGCTGCCGCTTTTCCGGTTGGTGTTGTTTTTCGTGCATACGTTGTTATGCGTGCCTATTTGCGACAAAAGTTGGGCCCGCCGTCGCGCGCTCGAGAAGGTGAGCACACGCACGAACGGCAGGCCCGGCAAATGTGGTTAGCGCTTTCGAGCGCTAATTGGCCCAGCTGGCCGCATCAACATCATTCTCGGTCTTCGCAACCGCGCACGTGACCGCCATGTCTCCGGTCACGTTCAACCCGGTGCGCCCCATGTCGAGGATCGCGTCGATTCCGAGGATCATCGCATAAGCGAGCGCCTGCGGCGTCCCCTCGGTTACCGGCAGCCCGACTGCGTTCAGGACCATCAGGAGCATGATTGCGCCCGCGCCGGGAACGCCGGCGGTTCCGATCGAGGCCAACACCGCGGTTACCACTACCATCACCTGCTGCGCGATGGTAAGCGGCAGGCCGATCGCGTTGGCAATGAACAGTGCACAGACCGCCATGTAGATCGCGGTTCCATCCATGTTGATGGTGGCACCCAGCGGGAGGCTGAACGAGTAAGTCGGCCGACCGACGCCCATTCCCTCGGAAACGTTACGCATCGTGACCGGGAGGGTACCGCCCGAGGAACGGCTGACAAATGCCGTCACCATCGCTTCGCGTCCGCGCTTGAGAAACTTCGGCAAGCTGAAGCCGAATCCCTTCAGGATACCTCCGTACACCAGCAAGAGGTGCAGGACGAGCGCGAGGTAGACCGCCAGAGTGACGATGGCAAGCGGCCCGACCACCTCAGCACCCTGCCTTCCGAATACAACCGCGATCAACGCGAACACACCGATCGGCGCGTACTGCAGCACTCCACGCACGACCTTGAACATGATCTCCGCACCTCCGTCGAAGAAGCGGAAGATCAGGTCGGCGGCCGATTTCAGCCGTTCGTCATCGCTCGCCTGCAGATAGGACAGCCCGAGACCAAAGACCAGCGCGAAGAAGATGATCTGCAGGACTGCTCCTTCGGCCATTGCGGAGATCGGGTTGGTCGGTACGATTTCGAGCAGCGTGTTCACCAACGATGGCGCTTCTACGTCGCGAGCCGCTCCGTCTTCTATGACCGCGATGTCCACGCCGGAACCCACTCGGAAGACATTTCCGATGATGAGCCCGATCACGATGGCTACTGCGGATGTCACGAGATAGAACAGTACCGTCTTCACCCCGATACGACCAAGGCGAGCCGGGCTGACGCTTGCAGCACCTACGACCAAGGTGAAGAAGATCACCGGGACCACGATCATCTGCAGTAAGCGGACGAACAAGCGGCCGAGAGGTTCAATCACTTCAATCGCGGGTCCTACAATAAGCCCGACCACCGCACCGGCGACCAAGCCAATCAGGATGCGCATAAGCAGGTTCGTTTTGAAGTACCAGTCGAGCATCCCACCCTTACCTGGAGATTGTGAACTCATATCTCCCTCCAACAGGTTTATTTAGCTCAGACAACGTCTGAGCTATTGTTTCAAAAAGCCGTGTGAATAATTGGCGAATAATGCAGTCTGCACCCGGTATGCTGCCACGTCAAGCAAATTTGTAACCGCATATGCGTTAAGCTATCGCATCGGTTTTAGACGGTGTATACTGAGCTTATCAGGAGGCTGCTATGGGTGTGATTACGTTGTCCCGGGAGCTCGGGAGCCACGGCGACCGAATCGCCGAGCAGTTGGCCGAGAGGCTTGGGTACCGCTTCGTTAACAAGGCGGAGATAGAACGCGTGCTGCGCGAGGATGGGGTTCCCGAGAGCAGTATCGAGAAGTTCGACGAAAAGCACCCCGGTTTCTGGCAACGCTTCTCTCGCGACCGCGACCATTACCTGCATTTGCTCAGCTACACAATCTCACGCTACGCCTACGAGGGAAACTGCGTGATTCTCGGTCGCGGCAGTCAGGTGCTGCTTTCGCATCTTCCGTGCGTATTGAATCTCCGGATTACGGCGCCGCTCGAGGTGCGGGTCGACAATGTGGCTCGGGAGTTCGGCTACACACACCAGGAAGCGGAGCACATGGTGCACCACAGCGACCGCGATCGCGCCGGGTTCCACCGCTTTTTCTTCAACGTGAGCTGGACGAACGCCGAGCTCTACGATCTGGTTCTGAATACCGAGTATCTCGACGTTGAAGCGGTCGTCGATGTGGTAAGTCATGCGCTCGCGGCTCTTCAGCGCCCCGATTATGTGAGTGAAACCGACGAGAAGCTGGGAAATCTGTTCCTGGAGATGCGGGTAATTACCCAGATCGTGTATCAGGAAGGGGTGCCGGTACAGAATCTCACCGTCACCGCTGAACAGGGGAAAGTGCACCTGCGCGGCATGGTGAGCGCCGAGGAGGACGTCCGCCTGGTCGAGGAGTCGGCTCGCCGGGTGGAGGGAGTGAAGGCGGTGAGCTCTGCGGTCTATTACGTGCCGCCGAACACCAGTATCAGGTGAGCGGGCGCCCTGTCGGGCGCACCACAAGCGGGACCGACAGAGGACCGCGAAAATACGACAAAAAGGCCGCGCAGAGCGCGGCCTTCGTTCGCTTAGGTTAGCTAGCGGTAGCTTAGCGTGAGCTCGGGCTTACGGAATCCAGGACTCCACCCGTTCGCGGTTCTCCGCTACCCAGCGCTCGGCGGTTTCGATCGGCTCGGCCCCGTCCTCTTCGTTCCACAGCAGAATCTCGCCGAGCTCGTCGAGGGACCAGTAGAAATTGTCGAGGAACTGGTGTACTTCGGGCATCTCTTCAGCCAGTCCTTCACGCGCGACTGCGCTGACGTGTTCCTCGCCTCCGAAGGATTCCTCGGGGTCTTCGAGGTACTTCAGGTCAAAAGCGGCTTCTTTCCAGTGCGGAGTCCACCCCGTGAGCACGATCCAGTCGCCGTTCTCATAGGCATTGCTGAGTGCGGCGGTCATGCTGGCATCGCTTCCTTCCACCAGGGTCAACTCGAGTCCGTAGTCATCGATCGCCCGTTCAGCCGCGGCCATGATGCCGGCGCCCGGGTCAATACCGATGATCTCGCCGCCGAACTCATCCTGATAGTCGTTGAGATCGGCGATGCTGTCGACTTCCTCCACATAGGCGGGAACCATAAGCCCGATGCGAGCGCCTTCGATGGTGGGGCTGAGTAGATCAACCCGATCCTCGGTTTGCTCGAGGTAGGCCCCGTGCGTCCCCGGCAGCCAGGCGGCAAGCATGCCATCCGCATCTCCGGCGGCAATCCCTTCCCACATCGCTGCTGCGCTGACCGAGATCACGTTGACCTCGTAGCCCATCTCCTCGAGTACGATCTGAGCGACGTACGTAGTCGCGATCGCATCAGCCCATTCCACGTAGAGAAGGTCAACTTCGCCCGCAGGTTCGGCTTCTTCGGCCCCGGCCGAAAACACCACCGCCAGCGGGACGGCGACGAGTAAAATCGCAACTGCTGCCGCAAGAATCGTTTTCTTCATGTACATTCCTCCTTGAACTACGCACGTCATGCGCGAAACGCTCGAGTGCCCATCATCGCTGACGCGCGGGTTGGAAGGAAATATACAATACTTATAGCTGCAATGCAAGACTTCTGAACAAAAATATTCGCAAAACCAATAGTACGCACTGAAACTATTGGGGCTGTACCGCTCGCAGCAGCCATCCCGGCGCCGGATGGAGTCGGGGTCGTCGTACGCGGTCAATCTGAATATGCCCGGCCGACTGATTCACCAATCTCTCCACGGGCTTACCCTCGAGCGTCAGTAGGCGAAACTCGCCGGGCTGCACCGAGGTAGCCATCTCGTGCGGCCCGAGGAGCTCAAATCCACGGTCGCTGTGTATGGTGTTCTTAACGTCGACATAGAGCGGCGTGCTCCAGCGAGCGGTTTCGGCACCGCGGGCACCAGGGCGCTCCGCCTGATCCGCTTCGTGAGCGGCTTGCAGAGGCGCGCACCGCGCTGCCGGTTGCTCCGTCCGGCACTCGGGCTGCGCCGGGGCTTCGATACTGCCGAGGAACAGGTGCGTCTGCCGGTAACTGCCGAGGGCCGGCTGGTCGAACGCCTCACGCCCAAAATAGAAACCGGTTGAGTATTCACGATGACTGACCGCGAAGAGATCGTCCCGGAACGGGTTCCGGTCTGCAGGATGGTCGAGCGCATAGCGATAGGCGCGTGTTACGACCGCGACGTAGTAGAGGCTCTTGATGCGTCCTTCGATCTTCAGGCTATCGACTCCGGCGGAACGCAAGTCTGCCAGATGGTCGATCATGCAGATATCCTTGCTCGACATCAGCGTGGTGAAGCCGCCGCCGGCGGTTTCACCGGTTTCGACCGGGAGGTACTCGCCCGGACGTTGCTCTTCTTCCAGCGCGAGCCGATAGCTCCAGCGGCAACTGTGGGCACAATCGCCTTGATTGGCCGAACGGTCGGCCGCCCATTTCGAGAGGAAGCAGCGTCCGGAGTAAGCGATGCAGACCGCCCCGTGTACGAATACCTCGAGCTCCAGCTCCGGGACGCGGTCCTTGATCGCCGCGATCTCTGAAAGCGAGAGCTCCCGGCCCGGCACGATCCTGCTGAAGCCCATGCGGTAGTACATCCGTGCCGCTTCCGGGTTCGTGCAGTTCGCCTGGGTGCTCAAGTGCAGCGGCAGATCGGGAAAGCGCCGCTGCAGGAGCGAGACCACACCGATATCGCTGACGATAAATGCGTCGAACGGATACTCGGCGATGCGTTCGAGGGACGCCTCGAGCGCGCCGAGGTCGGCGTTGTGAAAGTAGATGTTGAGCGCGCAGTAGAGCTTGCGGTCGCCCTTCAACGCCCGAATCTGTGCCGGGCTTTCAGCGCGCTCGTCATCGATGTTCTCGGCGTTGGCTCGTAGACTGAAGCCGGGTAACCCCATATAGGCCGCATCGGCCCCGTACCGATAGGCATAGCCCAGCTTGCGGGAACTCCCGGCCGGTGCAAGTAATTCCATCACGCAGCAGAGTACCCGATCGATGCCGATCAGTCGAGCCGTACGAGCACGGCGCCTACGGGTTGAGAACGACCTCGTAACTGAGGTCGGCAATCTGTCTGAGCATCGCCGACACGCCGCAGTATTTCTCCTGTGAGAGCTTCACCGCCTTTTCGATCTTGGCGCGATCGAGCGCGTCGCCGGTGAAGAGGTAGCGAACGCGGATCGCGGTATACACCCTGGGGTGCTCCTTCGAAAGATCCCCCTCTACCTCCACCTTGAAGCTCGCATACGGCATCTGCATCTTGGCCAGGATCGAAGCCACGTCCATCCCGGTACATCCGGCTAGCGAGGTTAACATCAAAGCTTTTGGGGTGGGGCCGTAGTCTTGCCCGCCGACCGACGAATCGGCGTCCAGTCGAAGGTTGTGGTTCTGAAGCTGCGCGTCGAACGCGAGCCCTTCACGGTGCGTAATCTCTGTGTGGTGGGTAGCCATGCTCAATTTACCTCTTCAGCGCGCGCTCGAGATCGGCCTTGCTGAAACCAACCAGGATCTTGCCGTTGACATCGATCACCGGCACGCCCATCTGGCGCGATTTTTTGTACATTTCATCCGCTCGGCGTTCATCGCGCGCAACATTGTATTCGGTGAAGCGTATGCCCCGCTCCCTCAAGTATTGCTTGGCCGTCGTACAGTGCGAGCACGTCGGAGTAGTGTAGATTTTGACTGCCATACCGAACCTCCCGGATAAAGCGTTATTACATATTGAAATTACTATATAAGGCGCGTTCGGTCAAGCGGTGGCTGCGTTTTTCACCAGCCCTTCGAGCGGCGCGAGCACCCGCCGCACAGCGAGCGTGCCCAAGACCGCGCGTACGGCCATCACCGCGAATATGATTCCGGCCGCGGTGCGAGTTGCGGCGACAATTCGGACGAGAAAGGGGTGTTCCGGCACGGCTACAACGATCAACCAGTCGAGATTGAGGTTGCGGTACGGCAGCACCCCGACCAGTAAGCCCCTGGTTCGGCGGGGTGGCGGGCTGGTGCCGGGTGTAGCGCGCTGTTGCTCGGCGCGCACTGTGCTCCAGGTGTCGGCAATCACCTCGTGGCCGCTCTCAGCCGGCCGGACGCGCAGAAGCGCCCCGGAATCGTCGCGGCGAAAATTATCTGTCAGCTCGGAGTTTGCGACCAGAATCCCGGTGGTGCGTTCCACGATATACAGCGCGCCGCCTCCGCCGAGATCGATGCTGCGCAGAAACCGGCTGAGCTGCGCGAGCAGGAGATCGGTGCCGAGCACCCCGACCAGCCGGTCGCCTTGATCGTATACCGGAAGCGAGGCCGTCACCACAAGCTCCCCGGTCTGAAAGCCGGTGAAAATCGGGCTGAAGCTGATGCCCTGCCGCTCGGTTGCAGCGGTGTACCACGGGCGCAGGCGTGGGTCGAACTCGGTCACCGCATCGATTTCTTCTATCAGATCATGTACTTCAAGCCGCGATCTCTGTACCATCTGATCGACTCGCACATCCACAAGTACCAGAAGCGGTTTCAGGAGCGCCTCGAGCGCATCCTCGCTGAAGGAAAGCCAGTCCGGCGTTCTTCGCGATACCGACCCACATCACGCCGCTCTGGCTTTCCGCTGTTTGCGGGACGGCGGGCTCCTGTTTCTGATCCTGGACACCGGCATGACCGAACGGGACATCAGCCGGGTCTGGAGCAGCTTCTGGCACGGCCTCGCCGGACCGGAATGAACTGCGCGGCTCCCGCCCGGCAGCGGTCAGTCTTGAGGATCCCTTGACAGATATGATTCGTGGTTGGTAACGTTTGCATTTCTTGAACCGCCTACGTCACTCATCTCATTGACACGCGTCATAAGAACCTACCGGAGACCACAGTTTGAATACGCTGAAAGCTCTATTGGCGAACACTCCGGACGTCATCACGATCTTCAGCAAGGACGGCCGTTATGTCGAGGTCTCGGCAGCCGCGGCCGAGGTGATCGGGCGCTCGGTAGAGGAGATCAAAGGCAAGACCTTTTCAGAGGTACTGCCCACCGAAGTTGCGCAGGAGTTCATGCACACGCTCACCGAGTTACGGGAGACTCGGGAGCCGATGACTAAGACCGACGTTTTGGTCATCGAGGGGCAGGAGCGTGTGTTTGAAAGCAGGTTCTTCCCGGTGCAAACGGCTGCCGGCGCCGGTGAGGAGTACTTCGGTGCGATCGCGACCGACATAACCGAGAAGGAACGTGCGCAGGAGGAGCTCGTCCGAGCGCGAGAGAAGGCCGAAGCTTCGGACCGGGCCAAGAGCGAGTTTCTCGCAATCATGAGTCACGAGATACGCACGCCGTTGAACGGTATCGTCGGGATGCTGCAACTGCTCAACAGCACCGCACTGAACGACGAGCAGTGTGAGTGCGTTGAGTTGGGTCTGCGCTCCGCGGACAGGCTAACGCATTTGCTGTCCGATCTTCTTGAGCTTGCAACGATTGAGGCCGGCAAGCTCCGGATCGTGGAAGCCGAGTTCAGCGTTTCCCGCCTGTTGCAGTCCATCTCAGAGCTCTTTGAACTCGGTGCACGTGAAAAAGGTCTGCGTCTGAGTCTTGTGCCCAGCCCCGACCTTCCCGATGCAATCATTGGGGACCAATCCCGGTTGAAGCAGATTCTCTTCAACCTCGTGGGGAACGCTGTGAAGTTTACTCACGAGGGAGAGGTCTGCATTTCGGCCGAACCCGTCGACCGCGGCCCCGGGCGCCGGTTGGGTGTTGCCTTCGCTGTGAGTGACAGCGGCGTCGGCATTCCCCGCGATCGCCTCGATCAGCTGGCGGATCCGTTCAAACAGGTCGATAGCTCGCACACCCGGAGCCATGAAGGCGCGGGGCTTGGGCTCGCGGTGGTACACCGTCTCGTAAAGCTTATGAACGGGGCGGTGTCGATCGACAGCGTCGAGGGCGAGGGGACCACGGTACGAGTAGTGCTGCCGCTCAAACGCGCCGGGAATGAAGCTCCCAGTGACAGCGTACAAGGGGAGGAGGAGCCGCATGACGAGCACTGCGGAGTGCGGATTCTGGTTGCCGAGGATGACCGGCTGAACCAGATTGCCCTTCAGCGCCTCCTCGAGTCAAACGGGCACCGGATTACCGTCGTCAACGACGGCCGTGAGGTCATCGAGCGACTGCGCGCAGAGGAGTTCGATTGCGTACTGCTTGACGTGCAAATGCCGGTTATGAACGGCGTTGAGGCCACCCGCGAAATCCGTCAGGCCGAAAAGCTCAACGGCAAGCGCCATATCCCCATCATTGCTGTAACCGCCTACGCGGGATTCGAAGACCGGGAAAAGTTCATTCAAGCGGGGATGGACGACTACTTGGCGAAACCGGTGCTGATGGAAGACCTACAGCGTGTACTGGCCCGTCATGTGATCGGTTCCACCTAGACTCGGAAACCTACCGGTTGAGCCCCACTCAGGTGGGTGAGCCCACTCAGCTACTCGAGCGCACTCAGCTCAGCTGCTCGAGCCCGATACGTAATTCTCCAACTGCCGAATCAAGCGTTGCTTTTCGTCGAGCAAAGCCTCCTTCTCACCGAGAGCCGCTTTCACGAGGTCGCCGATTGAGACGAGCCCGATCAAGCCGTTCGCTTCATCTACCACGGGGATGTGCCGGATTCGCCTGCGCGTCACAAACTCCATGCATTCCTGCACCGTTCGCTCCGGCGAAACCGTGATGACATCAGGTGTCATCAGCTCCTTGATCGGAGTTTCCCTCCCGAGGTCATCCCGTTCAACCGATTTGCGAGCATAGTCGCGTTCGGAGAAGATACCCACAAGGACGCCGCTCGCATCAAGCACCAACACAGCACCGATCTTATAATCGGCCATCAACCGAAGTGTATCAATCAAGGTGGTATCCGGGGTCACCGAGTAGATTTTGCGTCCGTTGATTCTGATAAGGTCTCCGACCGTTGTTTCCATCATTTGCCTCCTCACTCTTTGACCTTTGACAACTCCGCTCACCGCCGCTTCGTCAGCGGCGGGCGGGCCAACACACCAAAATAATACCATAAGACAGCTTGCGTGTGCGGCTCTTGATTCGCGCCCACACCGACCGCGACGGGTTGCTACACGGGTGATCAGCTCCACCAATGAGCCGGCCTAAGGCATCTGCTTGTTGAAGAGAGCATGTAGAGTTTGTTATTTGAGGATGCGATTCGGGAAAGCGCGCAGCGGAATATGGAGCAAATTCCGACAGACGGAAGACCTACTCACCCCGGCGAAGTGTTACGTGAGGAGTTCCTCAGCCCTCTGGGGTTATTCTCGAAGGCACACTGCCGGAGACGGGACTCGCTGAAGCGAGCCCCGCTTGCCACGCCGGCTCTCTCTACGAGAGCACACTGCCGGAGACGGGACTCGAACCCGTACGGACCTCTCGGTCCAGGGGATTTTAAGTCGGGTCACCGGCGTAGCAGGCTGTTCCTGTGTGCCTTCTAAGACACTATTAGGAAACAAATTAACAGGCAAGCTGTTCTTTCGTGTTCCGAGGAGATCCGCGGTGTAGCAGGCCGGATTTCTACGATTTTGCTACAATCACATCCTCATCAGATATGTAACGCCAGAAGTGAGCTCCTCAGGGTGTCAATGCTACCGAGTTGCTACATGTGGCTAGGAGACATTGGTAGACTTACCTGTCTTGAAATAGCATGCGTAGCGTGCTATTCTATTCCGTGTGATTCAGTCGTTCCGAAACGATGCGAGTGAAGATCTCTTCAATGGACGAAACACGAAGGGAGCTCGTAAAGCGTGTCCGGAATCACTGTGGAACGTTCTAACGAGAAAGCTGGATGCGCTGGATTCAGCCGAACGTCTGGACGACCTCCGCATTCCACCCGGAAACCGCCTCGAGCAACTCTCAGGAACGCGAGCCGGACAACACAGCATCAGGGTGAATGAGCAGTATCGAATCTGCTTTTCCTGGGCCGAGGGTGGACCCAAAGATGTCGAGGTGACCGACTATCACGATGAGTGAGGGAGCATATGGTACGAGTACCTACTGATCGAGAACCAACCCATCCCGGAGAGATCCTGCGAGAAGAGTTCCTTGAGCCGATGGGCCTCAAACAGCAGGACCTTGCGAATGCCATTCACGTCCCGTTTCAGCGAGTCAATGAGATCGTTCGTTGTCGACGAGGGGTGAGCACCTCTACGGCGCTCCGACTGGCTCGGTACTTCGGAACGAGTGCCGGCTTCTGGATGAACCTTCAATTGCGCTATGATCTCTACGAGACCGAGCGAACGGAGAAGGAAGCGCTGGAAGGGATTGAGCCGCTGCATTACGTGGGATGAGACTATCCTAGAACGCCCCCTAATGGTGCTTTTCTTTTTGTCCACCATTAGGGGGTCGTTCCACAACTACCGAAATGTGTCCAAGAAGCTTTTCATTCCTAACGCGGCGTGGACAAGAACGTCGAGTAGATGTCGAGAACGGACAACGGCGGCGGTGTGTGGAAGCTCGAACCTTACTTGAAGCTGGAGGTTACCTCGCTTCTGAGACAACAGCTCGTATGCGGATCTTGACCACAGCGGCTGGTACACAACCCCATCGGTTCCGTTTGGCACGAGTACTCGTAGATCAAACTCGATCTGGGCGTCTTCGATTCCTGGCGATCTCTGGGACTTGTAGTGTCGTTGCAGCAGAAGTATGGATGGTCTCCCGCTACCATAGTCATGAGCCATCTTAGAGAGAGCCAGCGCAGTACTCTCGAGCAGGGTTACCAAACCCTTCCATCGCCAATTTCTTCAAGCGCGTCTTCACGCCTTTTGCACTGTTTGGAACAGTAACCGAGATACTGGTTTTCTTCCGACTGATCCCAACGGTGAGGTAGAGTTCACCTGAGTGGTGTAATTTCTGGCGGAAGGTAGAGCAAGCGACCGCCGTCTCCGGTATGCTGTGGTCACCACAACAACACAGTGTGGGGAGGCAGACACGGTGGCAGAAGACAGCATCGCATTGTTGGAGCTGGTTGAACAGTACGCGGATGCGGATTTGTTCAAGGAACTGGGACAGTACGCTTTGCAGCGGCTTATGGGAATGGAGACGGAGCAGAAAGCGGGCGCTGGTCGTCATGAACGGAAAGACGATCGCCTTACTCATCGAAACGGGTACCGCGACCGCCGGCTTGAAACGCGGCTTGGGACGATGAACCTGAGGATCCCGAAGCTGCGTAGCGGTACGTACTTCCCGTCGTTTCTCGAGCCGCGAAAGATGAGCGAGCAGGCGCTGGTGGCCGTCGTCCAGGAAGCCTACGTGAAGGGAGTAAGCACCCGCAAGATCGACGACCTCGTGCAGGCGCTCGGGATGAGCGGAATCTCGAAGAGCCAGGTCTCCAAGCTCTGCGGAGAGCTCGACGAGCGCGTGGAGGCCTTCCTGAAGCGTGAGCTCACCGGACAGTGGCCGTACATGTGGCACTCTATTTGCCGGAGACGGGACTCGCTGAAGCGAGCCCCGCTTGCCACGCCGGCTCTCTCTACGAGAGCACACTGCCGGAGACGGGACTCGCTGAAGCGAGCCCCGCTTGCCACGCCGGCTTTCCCTGGAAAGCACACTGCCGGAGACGGGACTTGAACCCGTACAGGCGCAATGCCCGGGGGATTTTAAGTCCCCTGTGTCTACCAATTCCACCACTCCGGCGTGGTTGGGTTCGGCCTCCTCGTATTGGGCCAATACTACACGCAGCGTAGTTGGGTGGTCAATGCGAAGCCGGCAGCGCGGTAGGTGGGAGCGTGAGAGAGGCGGCAGCGCGGCAGACGGTAGCGCGTGGGAGCCTCCGGCCCCGGCATTGTGGCAAAACGGTGGCCGGGTCTTCACCGTTTAGGGTTCCGTTCCGATGATTACTAACGACGGCCAAACTCCGGAGACCGCCCGCGGACCTGGAGCGCATCGATGAATCCAAACGGCTGTCGTGACCAGCGACCAGAGGAGTGCTTGAACATGAGCGACCGCAGTGGTGCCGAACCGCACGTACGAGTACGACAACTACGAGAACGCTGGAGCCGTAGCCTCTCCATAGCTCTTGGGGCGTTGATATGCTTCCAGGTGGCAGGGGCGCAGGCTTTTGCCGAGCTTCCCGATCCGGAGGCAATTCCGCTTGAGCGGATCGACGAGGCCGACGAAGACCGATATCGCAACAGACTGCCCATGTTCGTGGTGGAGGAGTACGAATCGCCCTGGATCACTGATGACCGCAACGGCGACGGGCGCACTGATTACGCTGTTTTACTGAATGAGTATTTCGAGAAGGTCGCCGAAGCGGTGGATCATCGTCATGACGGCCTGATGGATAATTTCTATTTTTATAACAAGGGAAACCTGATACGCCAGGAGATCGATACCAACCATGACGGCGCCATCGATCTCTGGGTGTATCTCGACGGGGCGTACGTCACGCGCTGGGAGCGAGATACAAATCACGATGGAAGCGTTGACCAAACGCGCGAATACTGATTCGTAGCCATGAAGAAAGACAGACACACTCTGTCCGGTTTCCACGCGGTTGATGAGTATCTAAGAACGGGGCGCCCTGCCGAGGTGCTCCTGGCGGCATCCGCGAACCGGCGCGTGGCCGCGCTTTGCGAACGTGCGGAGGAGCTCGGTATACCTGTTCGAAAGGTCTCGCGCGAGGAGCTGGTGAACGAAGCCGGCTCCAGGACCCGCGACGTCGCGCTCGTGGTGCCGAAATCACAGGCTTCGAGGGGCAAGCGCCGTGCGGATGCACAGGCGGACGACCGCGCAAGCGGCCGCGCAGAAGGGCGCGCAGAGGCCCGTACCTCTGACCGGCCACACTCATTAGGTGAGCTTTGCGATTCCATCGACCAGCGTTCGGACGCGCTCATTCTGCTGCTCGACGGCATCACCGACCCCCAGAACCTCGGCGCCATTCTCCGTTCTGCGGAGCAGTTCGGAGTGGATGCGGTCCTGCTTCCGAAACGGCGGAGCGCGGGTCTCGACAGTCGCGTTGTGCGCGCCTCAGCAGGCGCGACTGCGCACCTGCCGGTGATCGAAGGCGTGAACCTGGCCGAGGCGGTTGCCGCGCTGCAGTCGCGGGGGGTGTGGGTTTATGCCGCCGACGCGAAAGGTACGGCCGCGCCGCAGTTGCGGCTTGAGGGCAAGGTCGCTCTGGTGATGGGAAGTGAGGGCAGTGGAGTTCGAAGGCTGGTGCGCGATCGGTGTGACGGTCTTATCTCAATTCCGACGAGAGGTCAGCTCGATTCGCTGAACGTATCGGTCGCCACCGGGATCCTGTTGTACGAAATCAGGCGGCGCGCCGGCGGGTAGGTAGCTCACCGCTGCCCAGTGGGCGCACGACCGGACCGCTTTGAGCTGACGGCTTCAGATGGCGTTTTCAGTTGCCGGTTGTGGCCCGAAACACCTTCGCCTACTGCCCGAAGATCATCCCGCCGATATCGGAGCGGCACCATGCTCCCTCGAACCTCACATTCTTGACGGCAGCATAGGCAGTGCTCCGCGCTTCGAGAAGCTCTCGCCCGAGCCCCACGACCGTGAAACAGCGGCCGCTTCCGGTCAATACGCGGTCGCCGTCGGTAGTTGTGCCGGCGTGAAACACCATCAGCTCCTTGCGGTTATCAAGGGGAAGCTCGTCCACCGGTATCGCCCGGCGGTAAGAACCGGGGTACCCAGGGCTGGCAAGCACCACGCCGAGCGCGGTCTTGGTGGACAGCTCCAGCGGAAAATCGGCCAGTTTGCCCTCAACCATGGCTTCGCAGAGGTTTCCGAAATCGCTCTTGATCAACGGCAGGACGACCTGCGCCTCAGGATCTCCGAATCGCACGTTGTACTCCAACACCTTCGGCCCGTCGTCGGTTATCATCAGCCCGAAATAGAGCACCCCGACGTACTGCAACCCCTCGAGCTCGAGGCCCGCAAAAGTGGGGTTAACCACGCGCACGCGCACCTCCTCGAGCAGTTCAGGCGTTACCCACGGAACCGGACAGATAGCTCCCATTCCGCCCGTATTCGGACCGGTCCCGCCGTCGCCCGCCTTCTTGTAATCCGCGCAGGGAGGAAGCAGTGTGTAGCTCGTTCCGTCGGTGAGCGCAAATATCGTGATTTCATAACCCGATAGGCGTTCTTCGACCAGAATCTGATCGTCCTGCAGAATCGTGCGCGCGAAGGCGATCATCTCGTCCTTATCGTCGGTCTCGAGCACGCCTTTGCCTTCCGCGAGTCCGCTTTTCTTGATTACCACCGGACGCTCGAGGCTCTGGACATGCTCCTCGAACGCATCGATATCGCTGAAGACCGCCGCTTCGGCAGTCGCAACTCCGTGGCGCCTCATGAAATCCTTGGAGATCGTTTTACTCGCTTCCAACTGGGCCGCGGCCGCCGTCGCACCGACGGCCGGAATGCCGGCCTCCTGCAACGCATCCACGACTCCAGCCGCAAGCGGCGCTTCCCCCCCCACGAACACGAGATCGATCCGTTCTCGCCGGCAGACGTTGATCAGCGCCGCGGCGTCGGTCTCGGAGATTTCAGGGAAGTTGGTCGCAAGCTCGTTCGTGCCGGCGTTGCCCGGCACGCAGTAGAGCCCCGAGATGCGGAAGCTACGCGAAAACTTCCAGGTCAGCGCATGCTCTCGCGCTCCTCGCCCGAGAATCAACGCTCTCATACGGTTGCCCCCTGTGACCAGTGATCGAGCAGATCATGGACTACTTTCGGATACCAGTAGTGCTCGAGCGCGTGGATACGCTCGCACGCTGCCTGCAGATCGGCGACTTCAGACCGGTTGAACGATCGTTGCACAATGATAGGACCGGTATCAACGCCGTAATCCACGAAGTGGATCGTGATTCCAAGCTCAGTATCACCGGAATTAAAACTATTTTCAATTGCTCCCACGCCGGCATGGCGGGGGAGAAGGGAAGGATGAATATTGACGATCCGCTGTGGAAACCGGTCGATGATCGTGGGGGTGAGGATCTTCATAAAACCGGCAAGCGCAATCATATGACACTCGCGACGATCGAGCTCGTCGATTATCTCGCGTTCGACCTCGCTTCGGGCGCGACGCGGGCGGTAGTCTGCATGGTAGACCGCGATATCGCGCTCGTGCGCCCGTTCGACCACCGGCGCGTCAGGCTTGTCGGTGACCAGCACCGCAACGCGATGCGGGCCTCCCGCGAGCGCATCGGCGATTGCGACGAAGTTACTCCCGGTGCCGGAAGCGAATATCGCGAGGTTAGCCATCGACCAGCTCACCAATATTCCACACAGTCACATCACAAGCCTCGGCGGCTTTGCGTACTGCACCTTCATCCGCGCCGGGAACAACCACGACCATCCCGATTCCCATGTTGAAGACGCGGCGCATCTCGTCCTGCGAAACCTCACCGTCCTCGGCAATCTGACGGAAGACCGGCGGCACATGCCAGTCCCAGCGAAACTGCGGTTTCAGGTGGCCGGGAAGAACGCGCTGCGTGTTTGCGACCAGCCCGCCGCCGGTCACGTGAGCCGCACCGGTGACTCCCCCGGCGGCAAGCAGCGCTTCGAGTTCCTTCGTGTAGATGATCGTAGGTTCGAGCAGCGCGCGGCGCAGCTCGTCGGCACGCTGACGGGCGTCGTGATCCTGTCCGGCGCCGGCCTCGATTCGGGTGAGGACACGGCGCGCCAGGCTGAGCCCGTTGGAGTGAACGCCGGAAGAGGGCAGGCCCAGCAGACAATCCCCGGCCTGCATCCGGTTCGGCTGCGGCAGGACCCTGTCACGCTCGGCGATACCGACCGCGAAGCCGGCGATGTCGAATCCGCGAGCACCGTAGAGGTCCGGCATTTCGGCGGTCTCGCCCCCGACCAGTCGACACCCGGCGATCTCGCACCCTCGTACGATACCCTCCATGAGCGGCTCGAGCACAGTCGGTTCCACCCGTTCGCAGGCGATATAGTCCAGGAACGCCAGCGGTTGCGCCCCGCACACGATCAGATCGTTGACGCACATTGCGACCAGATCGATCCCCAGGGTATCGTAGCGCTCGAGCTGTTGAGCAATCAGCAGTTTGGTTCCCACGCCGTCGGTGGCCGAAAATAACACCGGCCGCCGGTAACCGTGGAGGTCCAGCTCGAGTCCGCCTGCGAACCCGCCGAGATCCGCTCCCACCACGCGCGGATTCAGGCTGCGAATGAACTCGGCAAATGCATCGCCGCGCTCGATACTGACGCCGGCCGCTTCATAGTCCAGCGGCCGGTCACTGCGGGGCTGCGACATCTGTTGGTGTCCGCTCATTGTTATTCCTGCTCGGCGGCTCCGAGATCGGCGATCTCCATAGCCTTTCTCATCTCGCGCAAGTCACGCTCTCGACCGACCGCAAGCTCTTCTTGAGTCAGCGGTACATCGATGGGGTATGCCCCCGAAAAACAAGCATAGCAGTATGCATTCGGCGTGTTAAGACAGCTCTGTAGCTCATCGAGCGAGAGGAAGCGGACCGAATCAGCATGTGTAAACCGGGCGATCTCGTCCGGCATCATCGCGTTGGAAATCAGTTGTTTGCGCGTCGGGATATCGATTCCGAAAAAACAGGGCCAGCGGATTTCAGGGGAACAGAGTCTGAGATGCACCTCGGTTGCTCCAACCTCGCGCACCAGGCGTACGAGCATCCGCGCCGTGGTCCCTCGCACCAGCGAGTCATCCACCAGGACTACGCGTCGGCCCTCAATAACATCGCGTACCGGATGCAGCTTCATGCGTACCGCCAGGTCCCGTTCGGCAGTGGTGGGCATGATGAACGAGCGCCCGGCGTAGTGATTGCGAGTCAGGCCGAACTCCAACGTGATGCCTGATTGCTCGGCGTAGCCCAGCGCGGCGCTGTTTCCGGAGTCCGGTATCGGCACTACCACGTCGGCCTCAACTGCGTCGGCGGCAGCGAGCGCGCGGCCCATCGCCTTGCGAGCGGCGTGCACCGAGTGGCCGAACACTACAGAGTCCGGACGAGCGAAGTAGATTAGCTCGAAGACACAGCGGGATTCGTTCTCCTGCTTGCGAACCTGCTCGCTGCGCGAGCCGAGGTGATCCACGATCAGGATCTCTCCCGGCACGAGCTCGCGATAGCCGCGGACGCGCAGGATATCCAGCGCGCAGGTTTCCGAGGCGACCACGGTCATTCCATCCTGCTCACCGACGTACAGCGGCCGGAACCCGCTGGGGTCGCGCACCGCTACCAGGGTGTCGTCGTGCATCAGCACCATGCTGTAGGCACCTTCGACCTCCGGCAGGATTTCGTGCAGCGCTTCCAGGAAGCTCTGTGCCCGCGAGCGCGACAGCAGGTGCAGCAGTAGCTCGGAATCGGAGCTGGTTTGGAAAATTGAGCCCTCATCGAACAGGCGCCGTTTGATCTCCGGCATGTTGGCGATGTTGCCGTTGTGCGCCAGCGCGATCTCACCCTTGTTGCAGTTGACCAGAATCGGCTGAGCGTTCTCGAGCTTGTTGCCGCCGTGCGTGGAGTAACGCACATGGCCGATTCCGACGTGACATAACCGCTCGCGTTCGAGATACCGCGAGAGCACGGTCGAGACCATGCCGAGGTCTTTGTACACCACACTGTGCCCATCCTTACGATAGGCGACACCGGTGCTTTCCTGCCCCCGGTGTTGCAGGGCAAACAGCGTGAAGAAGAGCTTCTCGGGAATATTGATGGGGTCGCGGGAGTGGACCGCCGCGACACCGCACTCATGCTCGATACCATCTGAGTAGAACACTCTACCGGTATAGCAGCATCCCCTCAGAGGGTCAACATCCCGCCTGCGTCGAGATTACTCCGCCCGGCAGGTGCGCTTGCCGCTCAGGAGGCGTTGAGCCCGAACAGCTTGACGGTATTGGCGTAGATCTGTTCGGTCACCTCTTCGAGCGGCTGTTCGCGCAGCTCGGCGATGAAGCGTGCGGTCTCCTTGAGATACGCCGGCTTATTACGCTGACCCCGGTAGGTCGCCGGAACCATGAACGGGCTCTCCGATTCAATCAGCATGCGGTCGAGCGGCATCTTCTTCGCCGTCTCATGCAGGTTTCGCGCATTCCGATAGGTTACGTTCCCGGCAAACGAGATATAGAGGTTGAGCTCGAGTGCCTCTTGCGCGTAGGCCCAGTCTTCGCTGTAACAGTGCAGTACGCCTCCGCGCGACGGGAGCTTCTCCTTCAAAATTTCGAGCACGTCCTTGCCGGCGTCACGATTGTGAATGACGACCGGGAAATTGAGCCGCTGGGCCAACTCCAGCTGCCGGATGAACAGCTCGATCTGCGCGTCACGGTTTCCGAACTTGCGGTAATAGTCGAGCCCGGTTTCACCGATTGCGACGACGCGCCCGAGTTTGGTACCTTCTTCGATCTTCGATTCCCAATCGCGTCCGGGGTTCATCACCTCGGAAGGTGACACTCCTACGCTATGGTACACGTGAGACGCGGTCTTGAGGTTCTCATAGATCTGAAAGAAGTCGTACAGGTTGTTGCAGATGCTGAGGATGCCCTCCACCTGCTCCTGCTTTGCTTCTTGAACTACAATCAATTGCTCGATTGGGTCTTCGTGGATCAGCCCAATATGAGCATGGGAATCAAAGAGTTTCATGTCGGTTTCTCTACGATTGATTAAGATTCCGTATGGAAGCTGGCTTCCTACAGCTTCTACGGTACTACACGCTTGTCATTCCGTCAATCAAAACAAAGGGTTTCGTCCGATTTGACAAACGAACTGAGCACGTGATACGCTTAAGTTCCGACAACGGCGCCTTTTAGAGACCGTTATCCTTATATGGACGCAGTGTAACCTGGAAGTGCAACTATGGCAAGACGCGGACTCCGCGGTGGCTTTCTCGGTTTGGTCGGGATCTTCACCCACAGTATTCGATATCGCAGCGCCCGGGCTGTGCGAGCAATCGCTGGGATCGCGCGCAAGCGCTTCACCATTATGCTCATCCCGCATTCGCAGCGGGGCTCGCTCAATCTGCAGGTCAACGTGATCGTTTTGGTCGTGGTCGTGCTGGCGGCCGTAGGCCTCGTATCCAGTTTTTTCTACTACAGCACCATGTACACCGGCTCGTCACGATTGGTTTCCCATCAGAGTCGCGAGATCGAGCGTACCGAGCGGGAGCTTGAGGCGGTGGAGAGCGAGTTAAACGAGGTCATCAAGAGCGCGCGGTTGTTCGACGGTACGCTGCAGACAACGCTGCGGAATCTCGGCCTCAGCTATCCGGGGGAAGAAGGCCCGCGCCCCGACGGTAGCGGGGATCTCGAGCGTGACATGGTGGTCGAGCAGGTTGAGCCGGGCGAAACCCCGCAGGTGCAGGAGATACGGCAGTTAGCCTCGTTCATGGAGCGCGCCGTGGATCCGCTTGAGGAAATCCGCAAAGTGCTCGGTGATCAGAAAGACCTTCTCGCCGATCTGCCGAACTTCTGGCCGGTTGAAGGGGGTACGGGTCGAGTGGTGATGGAGTTCGGTCCAAACCGCCACCCCATAACGGACCAGTGGTACATTCACAAGGGCTTTGATATCGCAGCGCCGGTCGGAACCCCAATCGTGGCCAGCGCTAACGGCAAGGTAGTGGAGATCGGCTTTGATCCCACCTATGGGCTCTACGTTTGGCTCCGCCACAAGTACGGCTTTCGGACGAGGTATGCGCATTTGCAGAGCATCGCCGTCTCGGAGGGGCAGCAGGTGTTTCAAGGCGAGCATATCGGCACGCTTGGGAACACCGGGCGCGGTTCCGGATCGAGCCTGTATTTCCAGATCTGGGTCGGTACCGACGTGGTCGATCCGGCGGCCTTTCTGAAGATCTCCAACGAGTTTGCATATCTCGGTAATATGCGATAAGGTCGATAAGCAGGTAGACGGAGCTCCATGAAGCGGAACGACAAGCTGACGGCAGACGACTCGTTCGTCAACTCAATAATCGGCGAAGGCACCCACTTTCGCGGCCATTTGGAGCTCTCGGGGCTTCTGCGCATCGACGGCGATTTTTCGGGGTCAATCCGTACCAGCGGAAAGGTGATCATTGGTAAGAACGGCAGGGCGGACTGCACGATCGACGCCGGCACGGTGGTCGTGGGCGGCGCGATTCGCGGCAATATCTATGCCGAAGAACGAGTCATCGTGCTAGCATCGGCTCTGTTGCTCGGGAATATCTACGCTCCGAAGCTCGTGATCGAGGAAGGGGTGATTCTCGACGGGCACTGCGAGATTACCGGGCAGTCTCCGGCGCGCTCGGCTATTCCGGGGGCGGGTCGGGGTATGCTCTCCGGCGCTAACCGGTCGACGCTCCCGTTCGGCGGCAGCGAGTCGGTCTCGAAGCCCGGCTATGCTGAAGGGGCCCATCAGCCCGCAGCACGAGCCGGCCAGTAAGTGGAATGGCGCTATGGAACGGATCGACAGCGGTGCCTTTTTTTCGCGGCCGAGCGGGCGCCGTGACGCTGGCGGCAAGAAGGGTAAGACCCGCAAGAGCGAGGCGGCGCCTCCCAGCTTTCTCAGTGCGTTGAGCAGCGTCGAGGAAACCGAAAAGAGTGAGGCGCCCGGGAACGTGACCGACGACAAGCAGACTGCCGCGGCCGAAGAGGCGCAGGCGCTGCTTGACGAGGTCCATCAGCGCGGAGATCAGCTCAAGCGCGAAATGACGTTGCAGGCGCTTGAACGGTATAAGAGGGCGGTGCAGGCGTTTCTGCGCTGCGTCGTTGAGCACGGGGTGGCCGTTCACGAATCAACGTCCGGAGCTCATGTCGCCAATCGCAAGCGTTTCACCTTAGTATCGGTGGTGAATACAAGGCTGGAACGCCTGGCAGCAGGGATGATGGCAACGCAGCGTGATCAGCTCGAAATTCTCGCCCGAGTGGCTGAGATTAACGGCATGCTGGTGAATCTGCTGCACTGAGGCCGCACCTAGGAGAGTCCGATATGAGTGCAGACGTCCGTTTTGAGACGTTGTCACGATTGGAACCCGGCGAGTGCCGGGAGGAGATTTCACCCGAAGAGAAGTATGTGCTCGCGCGCGTTCTTCACAGCAACGAGACCGAGCTGTGCTTCAATCCGAGTGAGTTCAGGGTGGCACACAACGAGATCGTGGTGCTGCCGACGAAGTATGGAGTGGACCTTGGGATCGTGCTCGGATCGATCTCGCCCCACAACGCCGGCGCATGGAAAGAGACGCGCAGCATCAAGCGCATTGCTACCGAAAAAGATCGAGCCACTTATGGTGAGAATCTGGAGCGCGCCGAGGAGGCCCTTGAGATCTGCCGGCGGTGCGTGGAAGAGCACGGGCTCGATATGAAGCTGGTCTCGGCGCACTACCTGTTGGAAGAGCCCAAGCTGTTGTTTTTCTTTACCGCTGACGGACGCGTTGATTTCCGCAGTCTCGTGAAGGATCTTGTCAGCCGCTTCCTCATGCGGATCGAGCTGCGCCAGATCGGGGTGCGCGATGAGTCTCGCGTGCTCGGCGGCCGCGGCGTTTGCGGCCGCGACTTCTGTTGTCACGGCCTTACGGACAAGCTCAGCCCGGTTTCGATCAAGATGGCCAAAACGCAGAGTCTGTCGCTCAACTCAATGAAGATATCAGGACCGTGCGGCCGGCTCCTATGCTGTCTTGCTTACGAGAACGACTATTACGTCTCGCAGAAGGCGAAGCTCCCGGATCTTGGGAACCGGATTGAGTTTGAGGACACCCAGTTTCGGGTCTGTGATATCAATGTTCTCACCAACCATGTCAAGCTAAGCGGCGAGGACGGGAGGTTGCTGACGCTTCCGGCCTGTCGCCTGCGCTACGATGAGCGCGCCCGCCGTTGGGTTGTGCGCGAGGAAGGCTGCCCCCGAGCCGAGAGCGACCGAGAGGACGAGGCTTCTCACAACCTGCAAGGCTGAGGCAGTACGACTGAGCGTCCACGGCCGAGGGCCTGACGCCGTCACTCCTTCTGAGTTGAAACCGGACCGGGCACTGCGCTCAACGCTCCAAACCCTCGTATTGAAACTTGTACAGCGTGGAGTACAGCCCGCTGTTCTGCAGCAGCTCCCAGTGCGTACCCTGCTCCACGAGCTCCCCGTGTGCCAGCACCAGGATCCGATCGGCGTGTTTAATTGTGGAAAGCCGGTGCGCGATCACGACTGCGCTGCGCCCGGCAAGCACGTGTTTCAGCGCCTGTTGTATCAGCACCTCGGTCTCGGTGTCGATATTGGCTGTTGCCTCGTCCATGATCAGGACCGGAGGATCATGCGCCAGCACCCGGGCGAAGGCTATCAGTTGGCGCTGGCCGGTTGAGATCACGGTGGCCCCCTCGTTCAACGGGGTGTAGTACCCATGCGGCAAGCGTTCAATGAACTCGGATGCCTGAGCGGTACGCGCAGCCTCGACAACCTGATCATCACTGAACGGCTTGCCCAAACGAATATTCTCGGCGACCGTATCGTCGAACAGGAACACATCCTGTTGAATGGGTTGTATCGCCGAGCGCAGCTCGGAGAGCGGTAGGTCGCGGATATCGATGCCGTCAAGTAAGATGCGCCCTTCATCGACGTCCCACAGCCTGGTGAGCAGATTGGCGATGGTTGTCTTGCCGGCTCCGGTGAATCCCACGATCGCAACTGTTTCGCCGGGCTTGACATGAAAGCTGAGGTCCCGCAACACCGGTTCTCCCGGTACGTACTGAAACGATACATGCTCGAACACCAGCTCTCCGCGCACCGGCCGGGGCAGGCGCTGCACCCCGTTGTCGGGCACGCGGTCGTCCTGATCGAGCACCGAGAACACCCGTTCTCCTCCCGCCATCGCACTCTGCAGGAGATTGAACTTCTCGGCGATATCCATTACCGGCCGGTAGAACATGCGCACCAGGTTCAGAAAAGCGATGAGCACGCCGAGCGTAACCAGACCGTCGAGATAGAAGCGTGCTCCGAAGAACACCACCGCCGCGATCGAAGTGGTCGATAGCAGGTCGATCAGCGGACGAAAAGTCGCGAATACGTACATCTCGCCGAGATTGGCATCCAGCAGCTCGCGATTGCGCCGCTCAAACCGGCGGTCTGTCCGCTCCTCCTTCACGAACATCTGTACGATCGCCATTCCGGAGATGTGCTCCGAAAGGAATGCGTTTACGTTGGAGACCGCATGCCGCACGCGGCGAAACGCGTTGCGCGCTCGAACCCTGAAGACCAGTGTCAGCACGAGCACCGGGGGTAGGGTCAGCACCACTACCGTAGCGAGCCGTGGATTGAGCAGGTACAGCGTGATTACGACCCCGATCATGATCGCGACGTCTTTCAGCAGGTTAACCAGTACCTGGGTGAACAGCTCGTTGATCGTCTCTACGTCGTTGGTGAGCCGGGTGACAATCTTCCCAACCGGATTGTGATCCAGAAAACGCAGCGCCTGATGGACGGTATGATCGAAAAGCCGCATCCGCAGGTCCTTCATCACACCTTGGCCGACGTAGGCGGTGAGGTAGGTTTGAGCGAAGGTGAATATAAGAACAAACACGAGCACGCCGAGGAACAGGAAGCTGACGCGAACCACCCCGTCGATGTCATGGCTGCGAAGCCGGCGCAAATCTTCCTCCGGCAGCTGTTCGAGCACCGCGGTCGGCACGGCTCCGGTTTCGGCGTTTTCGCCGATCAGCTCGTCTCCGGCGGCCTCGCGCGTCTCCTCGCTTAGTGGAAACAGGTAGTAGCCGGCGTGATCGAGAATACCGTGCTCGCGCAGCACCTCCTGCTCGGCTCCCGAAAGCCGCTGGGCCTCGCTTTCGAGCGCGTACAACGCCTCACCGAGCCGGACATACGTAATCTGGTTGGCCTCGAGCAGCGCAACGATCGAATCAGGATGCAGGCTGTCGGCCGGGAAATCGGCGGGAGGCGGGCGGTCTTCTTCGCGCAGCTGCTGTTCCACCTCGGCTGCCTGTTCGAGATCAAAGCGTCGGTGGGTCGCAAGTAGGTGCTCATCAACGGCGCGCTGCAGCATGACCGGTAGCAGGAGCTCACCGGCAGTCGAGATTGCCAGGGCAAGCAACGCGAGGATCGCGGCCAGTTTGTAAGGACGTGCGAAGCCCAGGATCCTGCGCATTACCACCGGATCATAACCTTTTGCGACTTGTTCCTGTTCAAGCGGCCCTTGCGCGTGTTGTCCTCGCATGCTCTTATTCTCGCGGCAGCAGCGCTGCTAGTGGTGCAGCTGCTTCTCAAGCTGTTGGATCGTATAGATCTCGCGATAAAACCCGTCGGTCCGGATCAGCTCGTGGTGAGTCCCGCTCTGGGTGATGCGTCCTTCGTCAAGTACGATGACGTTGTCGGCGCGTTGCAAGGTTGAAACACGGTGTGAGACGATCACCGTGGTCTTGCCCTTGCGGAACTCCAGCAGACCGGTGAGGATTCGTTCTTCGGTTTCGGTGTCCACCGCCGAAAGGGAGTCATCGAGGATCATTATCTCGGGATCCTTAGCCAGTGCCCTGGCGATGGCAATACGTTGTTTCTGGCCTCCCGAGAGCGTGATACCGCGTTCGCCCACCACAGTGTCCCACCCATTCGGAAACAGCTCCAGATCACGATCGAGAGCCGCGATTTCGGCCACCCGGCGCAGCAGCGCATCGTCGGCCTCCTCGAGCGCAAAGGCCAGATTCTCGCGGACGGTTGTCGAAAACAGAAAGCCGTCCTGGGGAACCACGCCGAACAGTGCGCGCAGGTTCCCGAGCTCATACTCTTCGACCGGCACCCCGCCGACCAAAACACTTCCCGGCGGCGGGTCGATCAGGCGCGGCAAGGTCTTGACGAGCGTAGTCTTGCCGCTTCCGGTGCGGCCGAGAACGCCGATGCTGTGCCCGGGTTTCACCGTAAATGTGACCTCGGCCAGCACATCCGGGGTGTCTTCCTGGTAGCGGAAACTGAGCGAGTTGACCTCGATCCCGGTGTGTGCAGCAGTACGGCGGCCGTCCGGCGGACTGACGATCTCAGGCTCTTCACGCAGCACCTGATTGATCCGCGCGAGCGAGGCCGCGCCGCGTTGAATTACATTTACGGTAAACCCCGCACCGATCATAGGCCAGGTGAGCATCTCGAGGTAGTTCAGGGTGGCGACAAACTCACCCGGGGTGAAGCCGAGCATGATCACCGACTCACCGCCCACACGCAGCAAAATCAGCATCGTCAGTCCCGACAGGAAGGTGACTGCCGGCATGAAAAGGCCCCAGATTATGACGAGCTCAAGGTTGCGCCGCTGATAGTCATAGTTGGCCGCGCCGAACCGTCGCAGGAAGTAGTTTTCCTTTACGAAGCTCTTGATTACGCGAATACCGGTGAAGGTTTCCTGTGTGTTCTCGCTGAGCCGCGAGAACCCCTCCTGAACGCGTTTGAAACGCCGGCTGATGGTGCGCCCGAGGCTGACGATGAGAATCGAGATCAGTGGGAGGGGCAAAACGGTCAGCAATGCCATCGGCGGCATCTGTACAAACAGAATGACGAGAATCGCGAGGGTCATGAAGATGCCGTCGGCGGCGGCGACGAGCGCCATCCCGCTCGCCATACGAATCGCCTGCAGGTCGTTTGTGGCGCGCGCCATCAGATCGCCGGTGCGCGTGCGCGCATAGTACGATGGGTCGAGCTTCAACAGGTGTTTGAACAGATCGCCGCGCAGCTCCACCTCAATCCGCCGTGAGGCCCCGTGGATGAAGTATCGCCAGCCGAAGCGACCGACCGCAATGATCGCTGCGAGTGTGCAGAGCTGGAGCATCAGACGGGTGATCGCGCGAATTTGGAAATCACCGGCGGCGATCTCATCAATTGCGATCCGCAGCAGCTGCGGAATGAACAGTTGTCCCCCGCTCGTGATCGCCAGGGCGGCCAAGCCCACGATGTAGAACCGCAGGTATCTGCGCATGTACGGCAGCAGCGTGCGGTACTCGGTTATCACGACGCTCCCTTGTTCTGCAGCGATGGTTCGGGTTCGGCTGGAAAGCCGGGCAAGGTGCGTTTGTCCTCCGCCTGCCAGGCCTCCACTTGAGAGCGGATGCGCTCGTGCGCATCGCTGAGAAGCGCAGCGATCTCGCGCTTGTCGGCCGGGGTAGGATATACGTTCACGATACGCGCACGGTAGCAGGTGTTACGCATCCGCTTTGCGAGCTGGTTCAGATGCGAAAACCGGTATCCTCCGTCGAGTGCGATTGCGATGACCGGCATCCGGTGCGCTTCAAGCACACGGCGCACCGCGCCGGAGTTGAATTGCCGCACCGTCCCGGTCCGCGAGCGAGTGCCTTCGGGGAACACAACCGGCGAGTTGCCGTGCGCGGCGCGCCGTCCCAGGCTGCGTAGCTGATTCATCGTGGTCTGGAAATCGCTGCGCCGGTCGATCAGTGCGTGGCGCTGCACGCGCAGGACATGCGAAACCGCGGGGAACCAGTTCTTGAGCTCGCGCTTGGCCACGAAGCGCAGGGCGTGATCCGGCAGGACGACCATCAGCAGGGGGATATCGACCAGACTCTGGTGGTTTGCAACCACAAGCGCCGGTTTAGGCAGCGGGTTCTCGACTGCCGAGTTGATCTCGAACTCCAGTCCGGCGTAGAGCCCGGCCATCGTGAACAGCTTATGGGCCATCGCGGCGACGTTTCTATCGATGTAGCTGCGCGTTCTGCGGTAGCTGAAAACGGTGCCGAGCTTGAACCGGAGATCCCAGAACAGGAGCTGTGCGAGGAGGCAAATTAAGAAAACAACACTACCCATAGACCGTGCAAATCTACCGCGAATGCGCCGAAATGGAAAGTAGCGTCGAGGAGGACGAGACGTTTGGTGCTTCGACTCTACGGCGATGGCCGCGCATCGTCTTGACATGCCGTAAGTTATCTGGTAGCTTGAGCCACCTGTACAATCGGTACGGAAATCCACGGTAAGAGACTGTTACGAAGGAGTTGACTATTGGCTGAATATGGACCTGCGGCGAAGCGGCACCGCCAGAGTCTCAAGGCGCGGCTGCATAACCGTTCGATTCGCAGCCGCGTTCGGACGGCGCAACGAAGCTGCCTGCATGCAATTGAAGCGAAAGACAAAGACCTTGCGGAGCAACGCTATCGCGAGCTTGCGAAGCTTATCGACACGGCCGCCGGAAAAGGGGTGTTCCACAAGAATACCGCCGCCAGAACCAAGTCCCGACTGAGAAAGAAACTGGATTCATTACTCGTGTGACCCTTGCGTGAGCCTGACCGGGCTCATGTGAGCAGGCTGTGAACTACGAGCACACGGTGCAGTATGAGTGCGTGGCAGATTCGGAAGCGCAACGACTGAGAGCGTAGCGAGGTAGCAAGCGTGTCGGACTCAAAGCTGACGAAGGCGGAGATCGTAGAGTCAATCTCCGAAGAATGTGACGTTAGCAAGAAAGACATCCAACGGATCATCGACCTGTTCTTCGACGAGGTGAAGAGCGCCTTGAAGCAGGATCGCGTGGTTGAGTTCCGTGGGTTCGGCACCTTCGAGGTGCGCACCCGCAAAGGGCGTGAAAAAGCACGAAATCCAAAGACCGGCGACACTGTTCAAGTGCAGCCCCACGGCGTGGTGGTCTTCCGCCCCGGCCGGGAGCTCAAGGAAGCGGTGTGGAGCATCCGCCGGTAACGAATTGACATTCAGGCATACCTGTAGGAGAATGAGGTTACCGAGCGGGTGAGGTGGGTATGGAGCCGAAAGGCAAGATTCTAATTGCCGATGATGAGCAGATCAACCTCGAGTTCTTCGATGTAATGCTGTCGAAGCTGGGATTTGAGGTGGAGACAGCCGAAGACGGGGAGATGGCGCTCGAGAAGGTTCGCGAAACCGAGCCCGATCTGGTGATTCTCGAGAATATCATGCCGAAGATGTCCGGCTGGGAGGTCACGCGCATGCTCAAGACTGACGATGAGTATGCCGCCTACCGCAATACTCCCATCATCATGTTTTCGGCGATGCATGATGTGAAGGACAAGATCGAGGGGTTCGAGCTCGGCATTGAAGACTACATAACCAAGCCGTTCAACTTCTCAGAGGTTCTCGCACGCATCCGTGCAGTGCTTCGCAGCCGCGAGTTATCGGAACAGGTAGTACAGCGGGAACGCCGTATCGCGCTGATTGAAACGTTGAACAAATCGCTGGTATATTTCACTACGCACCTGCGACTGCCGGTGAAAGATCTGCTGCAGTCGGCGGCAACCCTTGACCCGCGGGATGTCGAGGCGGTAAAGTCCTTTGTCGAACAGGTCAAGCGGGAGTCTGAAACAACCTTGGCGGCGCTGGACGGGCTCGAGGACGAGATCCAGGATCTGCTGACAAAAGGCGACGAGCTGAAATCGCAAGAGCTTACCCTTGATTTGCTTGAAGAAAAGTATCAGAAACACTTCGAACAATACCGGCAGAGCGCAACGTAAGGCGCGGATACCACATGGCACGTGACAGCAGCATGCGGAGCATTCCTCGAACCACCACCCGGCTGAGTTCCGGCACGGTGTTCAAGGGCAAGATGAAATTTACCGATTCGGTAAGTATCGGCGGACGGTTCGAGGGTGAGATTCGCTCGAGCGGGTTTCTCTACATCGAAGAGGGCGCCGAGGTGCATGCCGACGTCTTCGCTGAGACGGTCATAATCGCCGGCACGGTACGCGGCAGCGTGCTCGCAACCGCCAGGCTGGAGATGCTTTCAACCGGTCGCATCTACGGCGATGTGAAAGCGTCCAAGCTGAGAATTGCCGACGGAGTCGTGTTCGAGGGCAAGTGCCGGATGCTGCGCAATGCCGACGCTGTGGACATTTTCGCGGCACCGGTGGAACAGCTGAAGGAAGGCACTCCGCGCGTTGTGTCTTCGTGACCTTTTGGATGCGGATCGTGGGCCGCCGGGTGGGGGAAGGCGGCCCACGGAAGCGATAATTGGGAAGAGCTGCGGTCGGAGCGGCACCGCCGCAGGTTGACAGGGAAGCGCGGGCGCTCTATAGTTTAAGGTGCGCGCCGCAGAGGACATCCCGATAAAAAGCACATTTCAACGTAAGCTCGACTATATCACATGACATCAGTGGCTGCCGAAGTTCGAATTCGCAGATGTGTTCTCATAACAATTAATTAGAACTGGAGTTTCTCATGGCTACGACATCCAACGACCACGAAAACGAGCTCAGCAACAACAGCGAATCCACACCCGCCAACGGCGAGAAGGGCGAAGGAAACGGCGCCACGGCCGAAACCTCGGAGCGCAAGTCCGGGCGAAAGAAGAAGGTCCGGGTGGCGTTGATCAAAGACTCGGACGCCAACGATCGCGAGAAGGCCGATAAGAACGAGAGTTCCGACGACAGCGACCAGAGTTCCGGAACAGGGGACACAACTGCAACGGCGACGGTTGATCCGAGCGATATGCCGAAACCGGATCCTCGTGGAGGCCGGGAGGGGCCGCGTACGAAGCGCCACAATACCACCGATTTCCAGGCGATGCGCACCGGCGAGTCCGACCCGGAGAAGCTCGCTGAAAGCAAGACGTTGAGTATCAACGACCTGACCAAGCTGAACATGAAGGAGCTGCGCACCGTAGGCTCGCGTATGGGGATAACCCAGGACAACCTGCTCGCGTTGAAGAAGCAGGAGGTTATCTTCGCTATCCTGAAAGCTCATACCGAGAAGAACGGGACGATCTACGCCTACGGCTCGCTTGAGATTCTGCCTGACGGGTACGGGTTTCTGCGTTCGCCGCAGAACAGCTATCTGCCGGGTCCCGACGACATCTATATTTCGCCTTCGCAGATTCGACTGTTCAATCTCAAGACCGGAGATACGGTTTACGGTCAGATTCGACCGCCGAAAGAAGGCGAACGGTTCTTCGCGATGTTGCGGGTGGAGAGCGTCAACTTCGACAATCCGAGCGTGGCACAGACGCGCATTCCGTTCGATAACCTCACGCCGCTGTATCCCGACGAGCGGCTGAACATGGAGACGCGTTCGGGCGACCCGTCAACGCGAATGATCAACCTGTTCTGCCCGATCGGCAAGGGTCAGCGTGGTCTGATCGTTTCTCCGCCGCGAACCGGAAAGACGGTATTGCTGCAGAAAATCGCCAACGCGATCACTGAGAATCAGCCCGAGGTGTTTCTCATCGTGTTGCTGATCGACGAACGGCCCGAAGAGGTTACCGATATGCAGCGCAACGTGCAGGCGGAGGTGATCTCGTCCACGTTTGACGAACAAGCGACCCGGCACGTGCAGGTAGCCGAGATGGTGCTTGAGAAAGCGCGCCGCCTGGTCGAGCACAAAAAGGATGTCGTGATTCTACTCGACTCCATCACTCGGCTGGCTCGCGCCTACAACCAGACGGTTCCCACTTCCGGTAAGATCCTCTCCGGCGGTGTTGATTCCAACGCGCTTCACAAGCCGAAGCGGTTTTTCGGCGCCGCGCGCAACATTGAAGACGGCGGCAGTCTTACGGTTGTGGCAACGGCCCTCGTTGAGACCGGCAGCCGCATGGACGAGGTCATCTTTGAGGAGTTCAAGGGTACCGGTAATATGGAGATTATCCTCGATCGCAAGCTGGCGGACCGTCGCCTCTATCCGGCAATCAACATCAAGCGCTCGGGGACGCGTCGCGAGGATCTGCTGTTGACCGACGAGGAGCTGCAGAAGATGTGGATTCTGCGGAAGGTCATCAATCCTATGGACGACGTTGAGATCGTCGAGTTGTTAGTTGACAGGATGGGTAAAACCAAGAATAATGAGGCTTTCCTGCGCTCGATGAACACTTCGGGTGTAAGTGACTGACAGACAGGCGTATTCATTACCGCACATGACCAGAGGCATTGATCAGGAGATACCCATGAAGAAGGACATCCATCCGAACTATAGACCGGTGGTTTTCAAGGATACCGCCTCCGGGACGCTGTTTCTTTCGCGCTCCACAGTGGAGACCAAAGAGACGGTCGAGTACGAAGGCAAAGAGTACCCGCTGTTTCAGGTGGAGATTTCCAGCGCGTCCCACCCGTTCTATACCGGCAAGCAACAGCTCGTTGACACCGCCGGGCGGGTTGAGCGCTTCAAGCGCAAGTACAACATCAAGACCTAATCACCGTACCCTGCGAACCCCTGCGCGGCGTCGAACCGTGCGCCCGAGTTCGGTTACCGGGTATGCGGTTACGGGGACGCGCGGTGGCGGCGCTCTGTGCGCAGCGGTGCGACAATACCCGCCAGCACGATACCCAGGAACAACACCGGCAGGTAATCTCCGAAGCGAGTGTAGAAGGTCAGCTGCGCAGGACGATAGACCGGAACGTTGGTGCGCAGATAACTCTCGGTAAACATCGGAAGGTCCGCCGTTACCCGCCCGTGCGGGTCGAT
The DNA here is from genome assembly GCA_003552665.1 of Spirochaetaceae bacterium. GTDB lineage: Bacteria > Spirochaetota > Spirochaetia > DSM-27196 > SLAA01 > B1Sed10-166. The sequence goes on from PUNW01000166.1 coordinate 33,528, forward strand.
GACGCTGGTCAGGCCCGAGTTCGTGGATCGCACCAGCGTGCGTCGATTTTCGACCGCGCGGAATCTCGCAGCGACGAAATGCTGAGTTTGCGCTGAGTTGGTCTCCGACCATGCGTTGTTGGTGAGATTGATGAGCAGGTCCGCGCCCCGGAGGGTGAACTCCCGATTGATGTAGGCAAAGGCGTCTTCGAAACAGATCGGAGTAGCGAAACGGATCGGCTCACCGGGGTTCGCGCTGCTGTGCACCTCGGGGAACTCAAACACTCGATACTCCGGCCCCGGAGTCCAGGCGCCGTGCAGCCCCACGAGTTCCTGGTAAAACCAGCGCACGAACTCGTGCTCCCACAGCGGGATCGCTTCGGTGAACGGGACGAGATGGCGCTTCCCGTAAACCTGACGCTCCCGGCCGTCCTCGTCGAGCAGTATTGCCGCGTTGTAGCTCGCGTGCCGGCCGGTCTCCAGGTCCCACTCCACATAGGGTGCGCCGGTAAGCAGCGGTACATCGATCTCGCGCACGAACTCGAGAAACGGATCGCCTTCGGGCCGGTTGCGATAGAACTCGCGGTCTTCGCGCACCGGCCGGTTGAGCGTCGTTTCGCTCCAGACCACGAGGTCCGGGTGGCCGGCGCCGCCCTCGGATTGGATTCCGGCGCGGGTGAGCTCCTGAGCGCGCCGAATACCGCGTTCTTCGGCGCCGCGCTCCCACGAATCGGTATTCTGTTGTACCAGCACCATGTCGATCTCGGCAAGCTTCGGATACTCGGTGCGAAGCCGGTGCACTCCGAACGCGCTCATGAACACCACGATCGCGGCAACCACTGCCACGGCAGCCGGCGCGTGAAACCGCGCTGTGGCCGCGGCGGGCAGTTGACGCCGGGGCGCTGCCAGCAGAGCCGAGATGGTCCCGAACCGGATTCCGTGCTCCGCCGGCCCGATCGGTTGCGGCGCGAGTGCTTCGTCGGTCGCGATTACGAGCTCCGCCAGGATAGTGTTCGCAGCGACGGCTACAAACGATAGTGCCCACACGCCGGTAATCTCAGCGTGCTGCAGCAGCAAGGGGTAGTCCGAGAGTGGGTAACCGGCAAGTCCCCAGGGGTAGCCGAGAAACCCGATTGATTTCAGATACTCGTAGGCCGTCCAGGCTGCGGCAAGCACAAACGGACGCAGATGCCGCGGGCTGTCGGCGAGGCGCCTCAGAAACGGGGCGAGGATGGCGTTGTACAGGATATACCCTATCGTGGGCCCGCCAATCGTCCAGATCGCGAACTCCCCGAAGTTTGCAAGCCAGTAGTTCGACAACGCCGTGGAAATGCCGCCGAAAACGGCGCCGAGCAGCGCCGCATCCCGCAGGCGCCGGGTTCGGATCAGTGCAACGAAAAAAGGGGTGAGCGCGAGAAGGCTGAGCCACGGGACCCCGTAGGGAAACACCTCATTCGGCAGCGCGACGGCAAACAGAACCGCGGCTGCGATCGCATTCACTATACTCATGCCCATCAATTATAACTGTACGAGAGAGTTCGCCTGTTGGGCAAGCCTCTGCGGTCGTACGGATCGGCGTGCAACCGACCGGCCTTACACTGCCGGCCGTCGCACCGAGCGCGCGGCGGTAGCAGATTCCCGGGATTAGATTTATGTTGATCATTTAGATTATTTAGGCTAAAATACCTGCAGTAGCGTTTTGAGCATAACAGAACTTACCATGACTGACATAGCTGCTGCACACA
>PUNW01000165.1 GCA_003552665.1 Spirochaetaceae bacterium
AAACATAGTGAACTGGGAGGGGAACTACGTTGAACAACCGACACACTCATTATCGTCTCGCGACGAGATTGCTTTAGTCTTCTTCTATAAGTATATCAAGAGAAAGCGAAACTTTGTAGTCACGTTTGGGTTCGATTTTAAGACTGCGGCTGATTGTATACTCTCCGAAGCGGAACAGCACCGTATAGTCCCCGGGGGCAAGCTCCAGCTCGCGGTCGAGGGGGTCTACGCGCTCGCCGTTTACGAACATCTCGACGCCGAGTGGGGCATCTATCGAAACCGTCGAGGTTTCTTCCTCAACCGTGATCCCGACGGTCTGCGTGGTCCCACGTTCTACCCCAAAGGTCTCGGTTCGGTCGACGTAGCGCTCGCTTTGCAGCCTGATCTGATGCAGCCCGGTGGGAAGCACGATCTCCTGCTGCGGGTCTTCGATGGCGTGATCGCCGATGGTAAGGGTAATTTCTTCGACGTAATCATCGAAGCGCTCGGTGATGTCGTTACCCGCGGGGTCGCGCAGACGGACACGCGCGGCGCCCTCCTCGCGAAACAGCGTTCTTATCTTGACCGCAAACGATGCCGCCCGCGCGGCTGACGGAACTCCCTTCATCACGGGACGAATCGAAAGCATCAGCGGAAAATCGCCGCCGTCTACCCTGCGCCGCGCCAGGAAGGTGTCGGCAGAGGCTCGAAGCCGGTGGTCAGGATGGATCGGGACCTGCACGAACACCCTCCGCGTGCGCGGCAGGGTCTCGAACAATAGCGTTTCACCGGATACCCGCGCGTGATTCCGGTCTGCGCTGATCCGCGCGCCGAGCAGAATATACACGCCGAAGCTGTCGGCATACGAGCGAACGCTGTCGGGAATCCGAATCTCGATCTCGACACCGTCGAGAAAACGCGATCCGCGCTCGAGCTCCACCGGGCCGATCTCACCGGCCTTGAGGTCAAACTCGATCGACTGATCCGACTCGGTCGGAAGTTTCGGGATGCGCGCCATCGGGCCGCGAAGCGTTTCGCCGGCGCGCACAGCCGGAGCCGTTACGTGAAGGAGAACGAAGGCGAGGACGGCAGATGCAGTCATCCATCTCATCATTGGCTGGTTCCCGGTAATAGCTGGAACGGGTCGCGCGGGCGCCCGTGCAGTCGAACTTCGAAGTGGAGATGCGGACCCGTAGTGAGTCCACTGCTGCCGACTGTCCCTATCATCATACCCGATGAGACGCGCTCGTTCAACTCTACCTCGATGGTCTGCAGATGCCCGTAGAACGTTTCGTATCCGCGATCGTGTTCGAGCAACACGTAGCGGCCGTAGATCGCATTTCTGCCGGTTGAAGCGACTCTGCCGGAAGCCGCGGCGTACACCGGGGTGTGCGGAGGGGCCCCGAGGTCGATTCCGGAATGGAAGCTCGTGCCACCGGTAAACGGATTACGACGGAAGCCGAACCCGGAGGTGAGGCGCATCTCCTCCAACGGCGGGCGAAATAATACACTCAGAAACGCACGACGCTCATCGGGGGAGAAGTCCGTGCCCGCGTAGAATACGAACTCCTCGGTGGTGCCGTTGCGCGAGATTCTCACAGTCGTCCCCTCGTTGTCATCGAGCTCCTCGTCGACGCGGTCGTCGATCATCGTCTCCAGCGGTGACTCCGCATCTCGTGGAACGAACAGGCCGGGGAGGCTCGGTATCAGCAGCGAGTCGCGATCTCCGGGAATTTGAACTCCTTCGATGCGATTGAGCGTCGCAAGCGTGCTGTACGGTACCGAAAAACGCGAGGCCAGTGAGATCAGCGTATCGCTCTCGGCGGGTCGATAGCGGTAGACCATGAGCGGAGGTGCAGTTTCGCCCCGGCGCTGTGCACGGTAGAACTGCGAGACGCTGTCCTGGTGCTGTCGGAACAGCGGGTCAGGGGAGCCTGCGCGCTCAATCAGCGGATACTCGAGCGCGTTAATTCCGGGGGGCGTCGCGGTGAGCAGGAGGAGCCAGGCAAGAGCGGTAGGAACCATCGAGTAACGCAACGGCCGTGGTCGCTGCCGCCGGCCGGTTGCCACCAAGCGAGTCTTGAGCGCCTGATCAATTCCAGTTCTTCTTCCCCTCATCGCTCTGTCGGCTTACTGGACCGCCGTGAAGCGCGCAGCCCGATCCAAAGTAATACTACCAGGAGGATTACTGCCGCCGGAATCGGCTGCATCGCTGCATACAGCATCCCGGCGAGATACAGCAGAAACACCGCTCCCGCGATCTCCAGGCTATATCTCAGTATCGGCACAATGCGTCGCACGGACCAGTCCCGCCGCAGTCGCGATACCGCAATGGCGGCGAGTGCAACCACCAGCGCCGCGGTAACGGTTGTGGTGTAGGCTGCCGGTGCGCTGGTTGCAAACCACCAAAGCGGGAGCACTACGGCAAACGCCGCCGCGACCAGGAGAACGGCGCCGCCGAGCAGGGCTGCGGCCTGCGCAAAAACACGGCGGTATCCGGAGAGGACGCGGCGGAAGATGCGACCCATAGCGCGCAGTGCTGCCTTCGCGTTCATTGGCCACGCTCCTCGGAGTGCTCCAGCCCGGCAAGCAGCGCTTGTGCGCGTCGCAGGCCGTTTTCGTCCTGCAGCCCGATGTATACGCTCGAGGCTCGTTCGTAGTAATGCCGTGCCGCCTTCCGGTCGCCCGCCCGGTAGCTGATCCGTCCGAGGGCAATCAGATCCTGGGCAATCCCGACCGAGTTCTCGATCAGCTTGTCGGTCTCCAACGCAGCGGCGGCGTGCTTCAGAGCCGGTTCGTAGCGTTCCCGGCGCGATAACACCGAGGCGAGCATGTAGTGGTTGGCCGCAAGCTCACGATACCGCCCGCCCTCGCGGTTTAGCTCGAGTGCTTCGCGCAGGTGGTCTTCGGCTTGTAGCAGCTGTCCGGCGGCCGCCGTCAACACCGCGGCACTGTGCAGGTTGACCGCACGCGCGGCCTCGTTCGGGTTTTCTTCGAGGATGCGCGTGGACGACCGAAGCGCCCGTTCAGCCGGCTCGCGCTGTCCGCGGCGCAGTTCGGCCTCGGCCAGCGCGGCGTAATACTCGACCGCTTGCGGCCATGCCGCCGCCTCCTCCGCGAGCGCGGCCGCTTCCCGCAGGTAATCGGCCCCAAATGCCGGATCGCCGGCTACGGCTCGCGTCCGCCCGAGAGCGGCGAATCCATCGGCGATACCGGCACGATCGTCGAGCCTCCGGTACTGATTGAGCGCGGTTTCAAAGAACAGCTCGGCTTCATCGATGTGTCCCTGATACAAGGCTTCATAACCGTGGGCGATATTCCGCTCAGCCTGTCGGCGGACGGTGGTCACCGCTCCGGTCGGCTCCGGGGCCGAGGAGCACGCGGCGAGCGTCAGAGCAGCCATGAGGGCAGCGAGTGGCGCTGCGGCTATGATCGCGGCCGGTCTCATCAGAACTCCTCCGGTCGATAGCCTTCGAAGCCGGGAGCAGGGGCTTCGCGCGGTTGGATGCCGCCCCGAATCAGCGGGTTGTTGCGAATGCCGTGCAGCACTTCATGCCCGGTTTCAAGGGCGTCGCGGCTCTCGTAGAGCAGTGCTCTGATCTGCGGGGTTGAGCCGGCGGCGAAGCCGGAAAGCGCTTCTATATGTTCGAGGGTGCGGTTGATCTTCTCAAGGGCTTCGTCGAGTTCGGGGCCCACGAGCCGCACAACCGCGCCTTCCGGCTGCCGCAGCTCCTCGGTCAGGGGACGAAGGTTTTCGGCAAGGGAGCTCGCCAGCTCCAACAGCGAGCGAAGCTCAACCGTCATCTGATCAGCGTTGCGAATGAAGTCCGGAACCGGGCCGGCCGCATCGGCGGCAGCCATTTGCCGCAGCTGCTCGAGCAGGTCGGTTCCCGAGGCAGCCGCGCGATTGACGTTTGCGAGGATTACCGGCAATTCGTCGAGGAGCTCGTTGATGATATCTCCTTCGGCTACCACCTCCACCAGCCCCTCCTGGCGCAGGGCCAGCCCGCGTGCTGATCCCCAGGCCGGAATCAGCGACTCCGGCGGCAGCGGATCCGCGTCGGCGCGTCCCCGGTGAAGGACGAGTCCGCCGCCGATGCCGAGCGGGTTGGTCTGCAGCTGCAGAACCGAGTGCTCGGTGATGCGGTCGATGTGGCGGTCAGAGACGGTGAGCGTTACACGGACCGTGTCGTCTTCGGTGAGTGCGACGCTGCGCACCTGCCCGATCTGAAAGCCCCGGAAACTCACCGCGAGGCCGGGGGTCAGACCGCGAGCGGTGGCAAACTCGGTGTAGTATTCGTGCTTCTGCTCGAACCAGCGTTGATTAATCCCAAGCGCAACAATGAAGGCGACAACCAGAATGAGAGCCGTCACCACGAACAATCCGACGATCTGATTACTGAAGCGAATCCGAAACCTCATCTTCCCACCCTCACGGTACGCTCACTCTAGGGTACATCCGTATACCCGTCAATCATAGTCGTGTCCCGCATCGTCGTGCCCCACCGGTTCGTCGTCCGTGGCGAGCCCGGCATCGAGCAGCGTTAGGATGTCCTGATCGTATAGGGCCGCCTCGCTCAGAACGTCCCTGAGAATCTCGTGCACGCGCGGCTCGCCGGTGCGTACGACACGCTCGGTGCGGTCGTTGATTAGCACGCGGCCCCGTTCCAGCACGACCAGCCGGTTCGCCATCAGCGCTGTAAGCTCGGCATCATGAGTTACCGCTACCACCGTACATCCGGACGCGATGCGCCTGCGCAGGTCCGAACGCAGAACCTCGGCTGCCTGAGTATCGATGAAGGTCGTAGGCTCATCGACGAACAGCACTCGCGGTTGCAGCACGGTCGCCCGAACGTAGGCGACCAGCTTCTGGCCGCCGCCGGACAGTTGCGCCGGCCGCAGGTGCAACAGATGCGTGAGATCGAAGCGTTCGGCGATGCGCTCGACGGTACGCCGGCGCTGTGCGGGAGTGAGCTCATCGCGGTGGATCTCCAGCGGCAGAAGCAGGTTCTCGCGCACCGTCATGTTCTGCCAGAGGGCGCCATGCTGGAACACAAAGCCCATCTGCCGGCGCAGCCGCGTCACTTCCCGATCAGGAGCACGCGCGAGGTCGACGCCCAACAGCTCCACCGAGCCGGCATGCGGTTGGAGGAGCCCCGCGGCACAGCGCAGCAGCGTGGTCTTGCCGCATCCCGAGGGCCCCATGATGGCGGTAGTTACGCCGAGTGGCAGCTCCAGGCTGACCGAGTCCAGTGCACAGTACTCGGCGTAACGGACGGTAACATCGAGCAATCGGAGCAGCGCTGGTCGCTCCCGAGCCGACTGATGTGTCGTCGCCTGCGATTCCATGCGTTCCCTTAGATCCTTACAGCCTCAGATCCTTACAGATAGTACACGAGCGTGAGTCCTGCGTTGACGACGATCAACAGCACAAAGCAGCGGCTCACGGCGCGTATCGCCTGTTGTGGAATCTCGGTGCTTGACTGCTCGACGAGCAGCCCGTGGTGACAGGAGACCAGTGCGATGATCACACCGAACACCGCACTCTTGAGCGCCGAGCCAAGCAGGTCTCGTACCTGAAGCACCGCGCCGAGCTGAGTGACGTACTCCCAGAGTGCGACGCCGGCGGTCGGGCGGCTCACAAAGAACGCTCCGGCGAGGCCGAACACATTGAAATAGACGTTCAGGAGCATGACCGATACGGTTACACCGATCAACCGCGGCACTACGAGATACGCAATCGGGTTCACGCCGGTCGCGATGTATGCCTCGATCTCACGGTTCACCACCATCGTGCCGAGCTCGGTCGCTATGGCGGTGCCCGAGCGGGCGGCGACGATGAACCCGGTCAGTATCGGGCCGAGCTCGCGCGTTATGACCACCACGAGAACTGTGTAGGTGAGCGCCGCTTGCCCGAACTGAGGCAGCAGCGACAGTCCTTGGATGATGACCACAGCCCCGAGGCTGAGCGAGAGCACGGCGATGACGGCCAGGGCCTCGACGCCGGTAAACAGAATCTGCAGTGTCAGGACGCGAAGCGCCGGGCGCTTGCCGAAAAAGAACAGCACGAGCTGTCGAGCCACTTCGATAGCGAAGCCGGCAGCGTACACGAAAGAGCCGGCGACACGCCGCGTCCTCGCTCCAAGCCGCTCGAGCAATACCGTCACGCTCTCCACCTCATCACAGGCTCGCTCACACTGCGGTGGTGGGTAGAAACGGCAGCGCGAACGCCTCATCGATCGGCGCGCCTTCACAGCCGCGGCCGATCTGCCGGTCGGTACGGTGCGGACCGTGAAAGTCAGATCCGGCGGTGACGATGAGATCGAGCTCGCGCGCGAGCTCCGCAATCCTCCGGGCGCTTGCCAGGGGGCTGTTCGCATGATAGGCCTCGACGCCGTCGAGCCCGGCGTCCTTCCAGCGTCGCAGCTGTCGGCTCAGTTGGGTCCAGGACAGCAACAGGGTGAGGGGATGCGCCAGCACGGCTTTTCCTCCCGCTTGGTGAATCATAGTGATAGCGTCGGTGAGCGCAAGGCGTTCACGGTGTACATGCAACCGCCGGCCGTCTCCCAGGTAGCGTTCGAACGCGTCTTGTTCATTCACGACCAGCCGCTTGCGTACCATCAACCGGGCGAAATGAGGGCGGCCTATCGCCGCCCCGGAGGCAAGCGTAACCAGCTCATGATACTGAAGCGGCATTCCCTCATTCTGCGCCGCCGCTACCATACGGAGATTGCGTTCGGTCCGCATCCGCTTGAGCTCACGCAGGGCAGCCTCCACCTCGGCATCCAGGCGCCACATGCCGATGCCCAGAAGATGAAACGTCCCACGCGGGTGGTCGACCTCGATCTCAATACCGGGGATCACGCGCACGCCATACTCGTGGCCTGCTTGCACCGCCTCGGCCAGTCCGTCGACGGTGTCATGGTCGGTAAGCGCGAGCGCGGACAGCCCATGCTGAGCCGCATGAGCGACGAGCTCGCGGGGGGACAACGTCCCGTCTGAAGCATTCGAGTGCGTGTGCAAGTCTACCATGCTATCTCAGAATCAGCTATTTTTGTTTCGTGGGTCAAGTGCCGATACTAGCGAGAGTGTATAACCTTGATTTTACCTGCTATAGCGTTTAGAGTTCTTACCACGGGAGCTGTAACGTGCCGAAGGCCATGACTTATAAAGCTAACTCGGTTATCTACTTCCAGGGGGATATTAGCGACCGCATCTATATCCTCAAGGCCGGCCGAGTCAGCCTTAACTCCAACGACATTGAAACCGGGGAGCCGGTGCGTGACTCCATTCAGACCGGGGAGTTCTTCGGGGTCAAGTCGGCGCTTGGAAAATACCCGCGGGAGGAAAACGCGATTGCGCTGTCGGACTCGCACGTAGTGGTGTTCACGGTGCCGGAGTTCGAGCAGCTTGCGCTTTCGAACACGCGCATTGTGATGAAGATGCTGAACGTGTTCTCCAATCAGCTGCGCCGGCTGCACACCAAGGTACGCGGTTTGCTGGCAGAGGGTGAACAGGTTGACCCTGAGCTGGGGCTTTTTCGCATCGGCGAATACTACATGAAGAAGAAGGAGTATGACAAAGCGTTATACGCCTTTCAGAAATACCTCACCTATTATCCGTCGGGTGCATACCACCAACTGGCTAATAAGCATGCGCAGCAAGTTGAACAATACGCCTCGCAATACGGTATCGGTCAGGGCCCGGGCCTGCCGGCGAGTGAGACCGGCGAAGCCGCTGCGGCCTCCTCCGGCGCAAACGGCGGAAGGCGCAGCGCCGACGAGGTTCCCAAACCGGAACTGGGTCCGATCGCGAAACAGTACTATAACGCGGTCTCGAGCTTCAGCCAGGGCAATTATGCTGAAGCGATGAAACAGTTCAAGACAATCGTCGATACATCAGAGGACCGTGAGTATGTCGTGAAATCGATGTTCGAGATCGGGCGTTGCCTGTACAGTTTGGAGCGTTACGACGCCTGCATCCGTCATTTTACGGCTTTGGTGCAACGGTATCCCAAGATGCCCGACCTGGATGAAGCGTTGTACTATCTCGGTCAGAGTTACGAGCGCAGCGGAGATTCCGACCGGGCGATCGGTTTCTACAAAAAGATCCTCTCGCGCTCGGGTGTGTCCGAAGCGTTGAAACGCAAGGTAAACAACGCGTTGCGTAGCATGCAAGGAGCATGAGATGGAGCTCAACCTCGATGCTTTCGAACGCTTCGCCGTTCATTTCAACAAAGGCAACATCATCTTCTGTGAGTACGAGCCGGGGGATGCGTTCTACCTGATTCAGGCGGGGCGTGTGCAGATCTCCAAGATAATGGGAGACATCGAAAAGACGATCGACATTCTCCACCCCGGAGAGATCTTCGGCGAGATGGCCATTCTCGAGGAAGCTCCCCGCTCGGCAAACGCCATCTGTCTGGATCCGGTCAAAGCGTTGGAATTCAACCGTGCGAACTTCGAGATTCTCATGCGCGGCAATCCGCAGATTGCATTGAAGCTGCTGAAGCTGTTCACGAAGCGGATATACGACCAGCGCCGTAGGTTCATGATCCTGACACTGGAGGACACGCACGCGAAAGTCGCGGATGTCTTTCTGATGCTCGACGAGTCGCAATCAGGGCCGAAGCCGGAAGGCTCCGAGCGGGTGTTCTACACAACGCCCGGCGATATCGGCCACTGGGCCGGCATCTCCCCTGAGGTAAGCCGGGATGTGTTGAATCAGTTCCAGACGCAGCGACGGATCGAGATCTACACCGACCGGATCGTGGTCAAGAACATCAACGAGTTCGCCCGGTTCGTCAATTCGCGTCGCAAGAAGAGCGACGAATCCTGAGCGCACCGGTCACCGGCGGGAACCTATGAGCGAGATATCCGACGTCCTAATTGTGGCGGTATTGGCGCAACTGCTCGGACAGCTCCTAAAGGTAATCCTGCATTCCATCTGGAGCCGCCGCCTGCAGCTGCACTACTTCGTCAACGCCGGTGGGTTCCCGAGCGCACATTCGGCGTTCGCAACCGCGTTGCTGGTCGGGATTGCGCTCAGACGGGGGCTGGGTTCGGACGTTTTCGCCGTCGCCGCCGTGTTCAGCGCCATCGTCATCTACGACGCCTTCCGCTTGCGCGGCGCTGTTCAGAAGCAAGCCAAGATGTTGAACCGAGTTCTGCGCGAGCGCGGCGAGCCGGAGGTTTCGGAGTTGTCCGGGCATTCGCTGCCCGAGATCGCAGTCGGCATTCTGCTCGGTGCCGCCGTTGCCACCGTATACGCCCTCACCTTAGGCTTGGGCACACATTAGGACGGTACGGGGGATAGATAGCCTGTGAGCAAAGGACGAAGGCGAGCTTTTCGGATTGCGATAGTCACGGCGACCGGTGCGGTGGCGGTCCTTGGCCTGGTCGGTTACCTATGGGTTCGACCTGCGCTCCTCACTCCTTATCGCGGCGAATCCGCCGAGATTACGGTTGAGCGCGGGATGAGTATGGCTGCCGTGGCCGCCGAGCTCGAGCGCCGCGAGCTCATACCCGATGCACTCGTCCTGCGGTTATACGCGCGCCTGCGGCAGGACGCAGCCGCTATTCAGTCCGGGCCCTACCGGGTAGAGGTCGGGATGCGCCCGGTGGACATTCTGGACGCGATGGTCGCGGGACGCGTAATTGACGACTCGGTGGCGGTCACCATACCGGAAGGGTTCCGGCTCGACCAGATTGCCTACCGGCTCGAGCGAAACGATATCGTCGAACGTGATGCCTTCGCTGAAGCTGCGCTAATGCAGGACGCCTATCGCGGTATCGATCCTCTGTTTGATGAGCTTGAGGACGGCGCTTCACTCGAAGGGTTTCTGTTTCCGGAAACCTACCGATTGTTTCCCGGGAGCGAGCCTGAAGCTATCGTGCGGCGGATGCTTGCCACCTTCGCACGCCGTCTCGATGAGGAGCTGCGGGCTGCCCTCGAGCGAACGGAGCGTTCGTTGCGGGAAGTTGTTATTCTAGCGTCGATCGTGGAGGCAGAGGCCCCTCCTGAAGATATGCCCAAAGTCGCCGGAGTGTTCAGGAATCGCCTCGAACGCGGAATGAGGCTCGAATCGGATGCAACGGTGAACTACGTACTCGGCACCAGTGTCCTGCAGCCGACATTCGCACAGGTCGCGGTCGATGACCCGTACAACACCTATCGCTATCCAGGGCTCCCTCCCGGGCCGATCGGCAACCCGGGGCTTACCGCCTTACGCGCCGCGGCCGACCCGCAGGAAACATCGTACTATTTTTTCCTCAACAAGCCGACCGGAGAGACGGTGTTCTCACGGACGTTCCGGGAGCACCTCGATAGCAAAGCGCGTTACCTCGATTGACGTGAGGCCTCGGCCTGCGACTACCGGTCGACTTGCTCTTGCGGCGCATTATCCGCGCGCTCTA
>PUNW01000091.1 GCA_003552665.1 Spirochaetaceae bacterium
AAGCGCCCGGCACTTGGGTTTCAACTCGCAGGATAGGCATGAAAGTCGTATCCCTTCCAGGCAATCGACAACTGAGCTGGTCGGACCGGCCGCTCGTGATGGGAATCGTAAACTGTACCCCCGACTCGTTCTATACACCCAGCCGGGCGGTTTCAACGGCTGCCGCGCTTGAGGCCGGGCTTCGGTTTGAGGCTGAAGGCGCCGACATCCTAGATCTCGGCGGAGAGTCGAGCCGTCCGGGGGCGGAGTACGTGCCGGTTGAGGCCGAGCTCGAGCGGGTTGTGCCGGTTGTCGAAGCGCTCAGGGCCAGGACCGGGATCCCGATTTCGGTGGATACGCGCAAAGCGGCGGTGGCCCGGGCGGCGCTCGACGCCGGAGCCGACATGGTTAACGATATCTCCGCGCTGCGCGATGATCCCGAGCTCGGACCGCTTGTGGCTGCACGGGGAGTTCCGGTGGTTTTGATGCATATGCGTGGAACTCCTCGGACGATGCAACTCGAGCCGCACTACGATGACGTCGTTGCCGAAGTCGCGGATGAGCTCGCTGAGTTTGCTGCCGCGGCGGAACGCATCGGGGTTCCGCGGGATCGTATCATCCTGGATCCGGGTATCGGGTTCGGGAAGCGCGTAGAAGATAATCTGCGGATTCTGTCGTCGCTTGAACGGTTGCGTCGGCTCGGGTATCCCCTTCTGATCGGGTTATCGCGGAAGGCCTTTCTCGGCAGTGTCGGCGCGGCGGAGTTCGGTGAGGATCCTCGAATACTGGGTACCCCGTACAGCGGAGAAGAACCTTCTCCCCGACCGGCGGAAGGGCGTCTCGCAGCCGGGCTCGCGGCCAACCTGCACGCAGCCGCGGCCGGGGCGGCAGTCCTGCGCGTTCATGATGTGCTGGAAACGGTCGATGCACTAAAAGTGGCTGCGGCAATCCGCACGGCAGCGAGGAACAGATGACCTACATTACCGAGTTATGGATAATGCAGACGGTCGTGCTTCCGGCGGTCGATGTGCTGCTGCTCGCGTTCATCATCTACAAAGGGTACCAGATCCTGGTACAGACGCGAGCGGTGCAGCTGGTGCGCGGAGCGGCGTTCATCGGCTTTACCTACGCTGCGGCTTATCTTTTTGAGCTGCAGACGCTGCTGTGGCTGATCAACCTGATTGCACCGAGTCTCGTGATCGGGATCCTCATCATTTTCCAGCCCGAGCTGCGTAAGATCTTCACGCGTATCGGTCAGGGACGTGTGCTCTCGATCAGGGCCGGCTCGCAGACCTATCAGGTGGAGAGTGTCATGAGTGCCGTGGAGATCCTCGCGTACCGGCGCCGCGGTGCTTTGATCGTGTTCGTACGTAACGTGGGACTCAAGAACATCATCGAGACCGGAACACGGGTGCAGGCCGAGCTGAGCTCCGCGTTGTTGCTCACGGTCTTCGGTCATGACACAGCGCTGCACGACGGAGCGGTCGTGATCGACGGTGATACGCTCGTTGCGGCGAGCTGCTTCCTGCCGCTGTCCGAGCAGCTCGATGTACGCCGCAGCTTCGGAACGCGCCATCGCGCGGCCCTGGGCCTGGTAGAGGAAACGGACGCTGTCGTCCTGGTGGTCTCGGAAGAGTCGGGCGCTATCTCGCTGGCGTACGATGCAAGCCTGTACTACGACCTGACGCCGGAGGAAGCCCGGAGAAGGCTCGAGGAGCTGTTGAGCGCGGGCGCCGGTGACACTACGAGCGAGACACAGGAGGTCAGCGCCTTTGAAGCCTAAGCAACTGCTGCATCTGCTGCTGCATAACTGGCCGGCAAAGGTGCTGTCTCTGGCTGCCGCGGTTCTGTTGGTGTTGTTCCATAACATGACCGGGCTGGAAGAACGCACGTTGAGTGTGCCACTGGAGGTGAGAACCGCCGACGCCGTTGTGCCGGCCGAGACTCCTCCGGAGCGTGTGCGCGTACAGTTGCGCGGTAAGTCTGAGGACATCTTTCGAATGGAGGAGGGAGACTTCGAGTTCTACCTCGATCTTACCGCGCATGCCAATCCGGGCGAGTACCGCGTGCCGGTTCAGGTGCGCAAGCGCTATCCGGCCGAAGCATTCGGGGTCGTTGAGATCAATATGGAGCCTGCGGAGATCACGGTTGAGCTTGCCGAACGTGCGACGCGCACAGTCGAGGTGATTCCGTCCTTCGTCGGCGCTCCGCCGAGCGGTTATCGAGTCCAGCAACACAGTGTGAATCCTCCCGAGGTTGAGATTGCCGGGCCCGCAGACCGCGTTGAAGCGATCGAACGAGTGGAGACCGAGCCGGTGGACCTCAGTGGGCGCACAAGCAGCTTCACGCGGTCGGTATCTGTGAAACGGGGAGACCCGCTCGTGCAGATACCCGCAAACGCTCGAGTCGAGCTCGAGGTGGTGATCGAGGAACAGCTCGCTCTGACGACCTTCGAGCCGGTGGAACTGGTCCTCATCAATCTGGACGGGGACCTGCAGCCGGTCGGAGATCTCCCGAGCGGATTCATACGCGTTCAGGCGTTGCGTGGAATGCTTGATACCGTCGGGCCGGGGCAGGTGCAGCTGATCGCAGACGCTGCTGAAGTGGACCAGCCGGGACTGCACGAGGTGCCGACCCGCCCGCTGCTGCCGAGCGGGTTGCTGGTATTGCGCTACGAGCCTACTGTGGTAGAGTTGGAGTTTCAGGCGGCCGACGACGCCGAATAGCACCTTGTGAGCGAGGGGACTGGTGATACGAGGTCTGGGTATCGATGTGGTGTCGGTGGAGCGTATGCGGGCATGGGTTGACGACGAGGCCCTGCTGGCGCGGTTTTTCCACCCCAATGAACGCACCGCGATCTCCAAACGGGGCAACTCGGCGGTCTTGTCGCTGGCGGCGCGCTTTGCGGCCAAAGAGGCGTTCGGCAAGGCGCTCGGAACCGGGCTTCGAGGCCTCTCGCTGCGTGACATCGAGGTGCGCAATGATGAGCTCGGCAAGCCGGAGCTGATAACGCATGCGCGCGCACAGCAGGCACTCGGGGAGCGCGGCATCAACTCAGTCTGGCTTTCGCTGACGCACGAGCGTGAGAACGCTATCGCGGTCGTGGTACTGGAGGGTGAGGGATGACACGAGAGAACAGCGGGTTGACCTTCCTGGCGAAGAAGCCGAGCGACTGCCCGGTTTGCGAGACGCGGTTTTATCGCGAGGAGATGCGCACCGGCCGCGGGCGCATGATCGCCGGCGAGCTCACCGACGAGTTGCGCCGCACCTATGAGCCGTCGCAGAAGTACGGCGAGGTTTACCCCTTGATCTATCCGGTGGTGGTCTGCCCGCAGTGTTACTACGCCGCCTACGGTAGTGACTTCTTCGAGGCGGATGCGGGGGCGTTGCAACGCGTCGAAGGTGATACCGACCGACGCAAGCAGGCGGTGGGTCAGTTGTTTTCGGATCTCGATTTCAACGACTATCGCCGGCTGGAAGAAGGTGTTGCCTCGTACGTTCTCGCGGCAAGCTGTTACGACCAGTTCCCGCCTGAGTTCTCGCCGACGTTCAAGCAGGGGCTTTCGTGCCTGAGGGCAGCGTGGCTCTGCACCGACCTGCATCGCAAGAATCCCGATGAGCACTATGACTATCTTGCGCTCGTGTTCTATCGCAAAGCGCGGTTCTTCTACATTCTCGCGGTGGAGCGCGAGCAAAACGGCGAGGAACAGATCAGCGCGAGCGCGAACCTGGGCCCCGATCTCGATAAGAACTTCGGATATGACGGCGTGTTGTATCTCAGCGGGTTGCTCGAATACCGTTACGGACCGCGCTCCGACCCCGACCGGCGCGCTAAGGCGCTCGATCGGGCCAAGCGAACCATCGCACGCATTTTCGGACTGGGTAAGGCTTCACGCAGCAAGCCGGCTGCCATACTGGACAACGCCCGGGATGTGTACCGTGCGATCGGTCAGGAGCTCGGGCAGGAGTTGCGAGATCCGGAGGAGGACATTGGCTGAGCGCAACATCCTGCTCACGCTGGCGTACGACGGCACTGAGTTCTGCGGATGGCAACGGCAACAGAACGTTCGCACGGTTCAAGGCGAGCTCGAGCGCGCACTGGCAACGCTTCACCCCGAGAGTCCGAATGTGATTGCCGCCGGCAGAACCGACAGCGGCGTGCATGCGCTCGGCCAGGCGGCCGGGTTTCGGCCGCGGAACAGTACGATCCCGATTGACCGCTATCCGGCCGCTCTCAACCGCTTGCTGCCGTCTGACCTGAAGGTTCGGTGCGCGCGCGAGGTCGCTCCGAGCTTTCACCCTCGTTTTGACGCTACCCGGCGCACGTATCGCTATCAGCTCCTCGTCTCAGACCAGCCGGATCCGTATTACGAGCGCTTCTCGTACCGGATACATCGCCATCCCCGGATTGCGGTCTGGAACCGGATGGCGGCTGCGCTTATCGGGGAGCAGGACTTCACTGCCTTCGCGGCCTCGCCCCAACCGGGTGAATCGATGGATCGGCGCGTCTACGCGGCGGGGTTCTCTGTAGCGGGGCCGCTGATCGTGTTCCGGATCTGTGCGAACGCGTTCCTGTGGCGCATGATTCGCTCGGTGGTCGGGACGATCCTTGAAGCCAGCGCGGACGACCCCAATGAGTTCGTCGACATACTGCGCTCGCGCGATCGCGCTCGTGCGGGGGCTACCGCCCCGTCTCGGGGACTGTGCCTGGAGCGGGTTGAGTACTGAGCTGCGGGCGCTGTGCCGACCGTTTGCTGTGCCGGCTGATAATAGATGGGGATGAATATGACGTGAGGATGAATATGACGAGAGAGCAGTTTGAACGTCTGTGGCGGTTGCTCGACCTGACCGATGATTACCTCGGCGAAGGGCTTCGCCATCGCCATGCGGATCCGCCGGGGGAGGCGGTGGAAGTTCGGAATACCCGCCGCGACCGCCCGGGTGCCCAAGCGCATGCGACGGCCGCCGGCGGCTCGCGGCGTGAGGAGCTTGCGAAACTGCACGAGGAAGTAACGGCCTGCACCCTCTGCCCGTTACACCGGGGGCGCACCCACGCCGTGCCGGGCACCGGCGTACTGGAACCTGTGGTCATGGTGGTCGGCGAGGGGCCGGGTGCGGACGAGGATCGCCAGGGGCTGCCGTTCGTCGGCCGGGCCGGTCGTTATCTTGATGACTGGCTAACCGCGATCGAGCTCTCGCGTTCCGAGACCGTGTACATCACCAATGTCGTGAAGTGCAGACCGCCGGGCAACCGCGACCCGTTGCCGCAGGAGTGGGGAGCATGCAACGGCTATCTAAAACGGCAGATCGCGTTACTGCAACCCCAGGCGTTGCTCGCCGTCGGCCGCGTCGCTTCAGGCGTGCTCACCGGAAGCTCGGAGGGCATCGGCAGACTGCGTGGCCGTGTGCACTCGTACGAAGGCATTCCGCTCGTGACTACCTATCATCCCAGCGGCGTTCTACGTAATCCGGCGTGGCGCCGGCCGGTGTGGGAAGATCTAAAACAGCTGCGGGCTCTCCTGACACGGTAACTCCATGAGCGGCACCCCATACTGTGACGTAGCGTTCAACCTGCCTCTCGCGCATCCGCTCACCTATCAGACGGGCGAACACGCAGAAGCATGCGCGATCGGTACGCGGGTGGTCGCCCCAGTTGGGAAACGCAGCCTTACCGGGTTTGTGATCGGGCTTCACGACAGTGCGCCGGCAACACGGGCGGCGATCAGGCCGTTGACCCGGATCGTCGACCGGGAACCGCTCTTCGATGAGAACTACACCGGCCTAGCGCGCTGGGTCGCGGAGATGTATCTCTGCTCGCTCGGCGAGGCGCTCGCGGCGATGGCCCCGACCGGTCGGAGCGAACGCGAGCTGCCGCCGATCGGAGGTGAGGACGAGAGCTTCAGCCCGGTTCCGGTGGCGCTTTCGGCACCGCAGCAGTACGCGGTTTCGCGCATCCTGGAGTCTGAGCAGCGGATGTTTTATCTCTACGGCAAGACCGGATCGGGGAAGACAGAGGTATTCCTGCATGCGGCCGAAGCGCTGATCGCCACCGGCCGGGCGGTGATCTATCTGGTACCCGAGATCACCCTTACGCATCAGCTGGTGGATTCGATTCGCGCCCGGTTCGGCGAGCAGATTGCGGTGCTTCACTCCGGTTTGACTCCGTCTCAACGCCTTAAGGAGTGGCGCCGGATTCAGGCCGGCGATGCGAATCTGGTGGTCGGCGCGCGCAGCGCAGTGTTCGCTCCGGTTAGGCAGCTCGGGCTCATCGTGTTGGACGAGGAACACGAGGGCAGCTACAAATCCGGTGCCACGCCTCGCTATCATGCGCGTCAGGTCGCGATGAAGCGTTGCGCCGAGGCCGGGGCGCGGCTTGTGATGGGTAGTGCCACGCCGTCGGTAGAGGCTTGGCACCTGATGCAGCTGAATCGGTTCGAGCGTCTGGTGCTTACCGAGCGCCTGTCGGGAGGCGCGCCTCCGCGGGTGGAGGCGGTTGATCTTTCGCGTACCGATCGAGGCTTGTCGCGTGAGCTGATCGACGAGATCCGCGCCACCTATCGCGCCGGCCGTCAGTCCATCCTGTTGTTGAATCGTCGCGGGTTTACCTATTTTTTTCACTGTCGTTCCTGCGGCTTCGAAATGCAGTGCGCGCACTGTGCAGTGGCCCTGACCTATCACAAGAATCGCGAGGCGATGGTCTGCCACTACTGCGGCTACCGCACGCGGCCGGTGCAGATCTGCCCGGATTGCGGTTCGCTCGATGTGGGCTACTCGGGCTTCGGGACGCAGAAGCTCGAAGAGGATCTTATCCGGGAGTTTCCGGAGCTGCGCATCAGTCGACTTGATACCGACGCGGTGCGCAAGAAAGGGGTGCTCGCCGAGACACTGCGAGCGTTTCACCGTGGCGAAACTGATATGCTGATCGGCACCCAGATGGTCGCCAAGGGGCTGAACTTCCCCGGTGTGCGGCTGGTGGGTATCGTAACTGCGGATACCGGGTTGCAGATGCCCGATTTTCGGGCTGTCGAGCGAACGTTTTCGCTGATCGTGCAGGTGTCCGGCCGCGCGGGACGGTTCGCCCCTGACGGGCGGGTGTTGGTGCAAACCTTCAAGCCCTTCCACGAAGCGATTCGGCAGGCAGTCGGCGGGGAGGTGGAGCGCTTCTACGAGCGCGAGCTCGAGGTGCGCCGAGAGCTTCGGTTTCCGCCTTTCACGAGGCTCATCCGTGTGGTGGTGCGCGGCAAGGACGCTTCAAAGGTCCGCTCGGCGGCCGAGCGCCTCGGTGACGCGCTGCGACGCGAGCTCCGCCGTACTCCGGAGCCGGGGTTCGAGGTGCTTGGGCCGGCCGAGTGCCCGATCGCGATGATTGCTTCGCGGCACCGGCTGCACGTGCTCGTGCGCTCAACGGCGTTCGGCCGGATGCACGCGGCCCTCAGCAGAGTGCTGGGTGAGACCAAACCGCCTCACGGGGTGTATCTGGAACCTGATGTGGACCCGGTACAGTTGATGTAACGGTGGCGGGGTTTGTTGACCATGCGGGAGGTATCGGAGTACCCTTCAGGCAAGATACGAGGAACGAAATCTATGGTCGAGCTTACATACTATCCGGATGATGTCCTGTTGCATAAGGCTGCCCCGGTTGAGCAGATCAACGCTGAGGTCAGGGACCTCGTGAACGAAATGTTTGTTGTTCTGCGCGAAGCACAGGGGCTCGGGCTGGCCGCTCCACAAGTAGGCAGGAGCCTGCGCTTGTTTGTCGTGAGCGTACCGGCTGAGGAGCCGCGGGCCTTTATCAACCCTGAAATCCTCGAGACCTCGGTAGAAGAGGTCCTGTTGGAGGAAGGGTGCCTGAGTATTCCGGGTATGTATGCCAATCTGCAGCGCCCGGCTGCGGTGCGGGTGCAGGCTTACAACACCGCCGGAAAGCCGTTCACGCTCGGCGCTGAGGGCATGGTCGCGCGCGTGATTCAACACGAGCTGGATCACCTCAATGGCGTGCTGTTCTGGGACCACCTGCCGGAGCGGCGGCGCGAGCGGCTGCAGAAGAAGTACCGCGCTCCGCAGTCGGTTCGTTCCTGACCTTTTCGAGGCCTGACTGCATCGCAATGCGCGTATTGTTTGCCGGAACTCCCGAGATCGCGGTTCCATCGCTGTTTGCCGTCGCTGAGGTCGTCGAAGTGTGCGGAGTATTAACGGCCCCGGACCGCCCAAGCGGCAGGGGCCGGCGGCTGAAAGCGCCGCCGGTCAAGGCGGCGGCTGAGCAGCTCGGGATACCGGTTTTACAGCCGGAGCGGCTCGAGCGAGCGGCGCGAGAGGCGGTTGCGGCGCTGCAGCCGGAGCTACTCGTTTGCGTGGCATACGGAAAGATCTTCGGTCCGAGGTTTCTCGAGCTTTTTCCGCGCGGGGCGGTGAACATGCATCCATCCCTGCTGCCGCGCCACCGCGGGCCGGCGCCGATCCCGGCGGCGATTCTGGCTGGGGATACCGAGAGCGGGGTTACAGTCCAGGCGGTGTCGGAGCGCATGGATGCCGGCGAGATATACCGACAGTCTCGCCGGCCGTTGACCGGGCGGGAAACCACCGCGTCCCTGAGCACGGAGCTGGCCGAAAGCGGCGCCGCCCTGCTCGCGGATGTGGTAGCTCGAATTGCCGAAGGCAAGATAGAGCCGGTGCCGCAGGACGAGAATGCGGCCACCTACTGCGGTATGATCTCTAAACGGGACGGGCTGATCGACTGGGCAATGCCCGTTGCCCGGATCGAGCGTATGGTGCGAGCATATTACCCGTGGCCGGGGGCCTATACATACCTCAACGGAACGGAGCTAAAGATCCTCGAGGCGACGGTGGTTTCCGGGGTCGACGAGACGGCCGCCCGTCCCGGCTCGGTGGCGGGTGTAGACAGGGAGCATGGAATTCTGGTACAAACCGGAGATGGCGTGTTGGGAATTACCACACTCCAGCTAAAATCTCGCAAACCGGCGGCATGGAAGACTTTCCTCAACGGACATCCGGAGATATTGGATAGTGTGCTTGGAGGTGCCGAGCAGTGAATCGTGTTGTAGAGCGTGCCAAACAACTGTTACCCCGCAGAGACGACAACCCTGATATCAAGTATTTTAAGATCGTTGTCTATTCATTGGTCGGCATCATGGCCCTGACGGTGATAGCAGGTGTCACCACCTTCCTCTTCACCTTGCAGGGAACCGAAGAGATCATGGTCCCCGACATTCGGGATGCCGAGCTCAGCGACGCCCTTATCGAGCTGCAGCAGCGTGAGCTCTTCCCGCTGGTACAGAAACGCTATGCATCCGATCCGGCAACCCGCGGGCGGGTGCTCGATCAGAACCCTGCGCCCGGCACGGTCGTAAAGGCCGGGAAGCGCATCAGCGTGATCGTCAGCGAGGGAGCGGTGGTCGACGAGGTCGGAGATTATCGCGGGCGTGACCTGAATGAGGTTCGGTCGGAGTTGCGGACGGTGTTCGCGAGTTACGACCAGGTGCTCGACATCGCGAATGTCAGCTATGTATTCGACGAATCCGAACCGGGAACGATCGTCGAGCAACACCCGGCGCCCGGTACGCCGGTGGCGGGCCAGACGAATCTCGATGTCGTTGTGAGCCGGGGACCGGGGATCGATAGTATCACCGTGCCTTCTTACGTCGGGATGACGTACGACGAGGCCGTGCAGGAGTTGGCATCGCAGAATACGCCGTTCTCGTTTCGCATAGCCGACGATGAAGGTGACGAGGATGCTGCCGGGACCGTGGTGTCTCAGTCACCGTCGGCCGACTCGGAGATGGAGCCGGGAAGCCGCGTAACGCTGTACATGCTGCCGCCGGAGGAGGACGATGTTCCCGAGGATATGGTGTTCGGGATCTTCGAACGCGTTCTTCCGGAGTACCCGGTCGCTGTTGAGCTCACACTGGACGTGGTCAACCCCGATGGACAACGCCTCAGGCTATTGCAAATGCAGCATCCAGGTGGTATTGTTTCAGTGCCGTACATGATCGAGGAAAACTCGAGGTTGGTGCTGTCCCGTTTCGGGACCGAAGTTGTCAATCTCGTGATTCGGCCGGATGAAGACTGACCGCCGCCCTCCGAGATGTGACGCGGCAGAGCGCGATTGATACATAGGCCGCGCGTGAGGCGGCCGGTGCGAGCGGGCGTCGTATAACGGCATTACCCGAGCTTCCCAAGCTCGTGACGCGGGTTCGACTCCCGTCGCCCGCTCGGATCGGCGATGGACCGTGCACCTGTCGTGTGGCGGCACCCTTCCCTCAGAGACAAATAGTGTATCACGTGTAGTGTAGTTCGCCGTCGTCTGTTAGCCGGCGACCGGCTAAACGCCTTTGCCCC
>PUNW01000017.1 GCA_003552665.1 Spirochaetaceae bacterium
ATGACTATGCAGCTGCGGGATAATTGCGACTACGCCCTGCTTGTGCCGACAAGCATGGGTGTTCGATTGACCCCGACCGCGGGGCAACCGGTTCACTGCAGCGATACTTTCATAATGCATGCTACCAGTGCCGAGTCCAACGTGATAAGCATTGCTTCGTACCTCGGCCTGCCGACCAAAGTGCTTACCGCTTTCGTCGAGGACAGCCCGATCTCCCGTTTTATCAAGGACAATCTGGCAAGCAGGCATATAGCCTACGAAGGACCTGAACGAAGCCAGGGCGGCCCCTGGGGCTACCGACACCAGATCAACATCGCCGACAGCGGCTACGGCGCACGCGGTCCGCGGGTACACAACGACCGCGCCGGAGAGGTCGGTCGCACGCTTAGTGTCAACGATTTCGATCTCGACCGCATCTTCGGCGAGGAAGGCGTCCAGATCGTCCACATCTCCGGACTGGTGGCGGCGCTGTCGCCCGAAACCGGTACGTTCTGCCTGGAAATCGCACGCGCGGCCAAGCGGCACGGCACGCGTATCTCGTTCGACCTCAATTACCGCGCCTCATTTTGGAAAGACCGTGAGCAGCCGCTGCGCGAGATCTTCAGCGAGATTGCCTCAATCGCCGACGTGCTGGCCGGCAATGAGGAGGACTTCCAGCTTTCACTTGGCCTCGGAGGGCCTGAAGCCGGCGGCACCGGCATCAGCGCCAAGATCAACGGCTTCAAAGGCATGATCGGCAGAGTGAAGGAGGTTTACCCCAACGCCTCGGTCTACGGAACGACATTGCGTGAGGTCATCAGCACCAACGAGCACCTCTGGGGAGCAATCATGTCATACGGCGACGACTGGCATGTCGTCGAGCCGCGTGAGATCCAGGTGCTCGACCGCATCGGCGGCGGCGACGGCTTCGTCGGTGGATTGCTCTACGCTATCCTACGCGGCTGGGAGCCCGAGCAATGGGTGCAGTTCGGCTGGGCAAGCGGAGCGCTGGCGACGACCTTCCTAACCGACTACGCTCAGCCGGTCGATGAAGCCCAGATCTGGGCGATCTGGCAGGGCAACGCCCGCGTGCAGCGCTGACGAGGTGCGGGCCGGCGCCGGCCGATTCCGGCGCCGCGCAAACGCACCGCCAGCACGCCGGAAACGCGGTCTTGCCAGGATTCTCATGCCGGGCGCAGCCTTCCGAGGTGTTGCTTTAACACGCGCCGGAGGGTTTGAAACCCTATCGGTTTCGCAATGTAGTGGTTCATCCCGGCCTCCAGACAGCGCCGTTTCTCGTCTCCGAATATTCTGGCGGTGACGGCGACGATCAGCGGTTGCGACGCACCTGAGGTGCGCGCGAGCTCACGAATCTCGCGCGTCGCTTCATACCCGTCACACTCGGGCATCTGTATATCCATCAGAATGATCTCGGGACGTTCGGTTTCGTACAGGCGCACCGCAACCGCCCCGTCGGCGGCCTCCAGTATTGCAGCCTGCGGCAGAACCTTTGCGATGAGACGCCGGCAGAGAATTGCGCTCAACGCGTCGTCCTCAGCGATCAGCACCGTGCATGGGGAGCGGGAAACGGCGAGCTCGTTATCGCCCTGGTCACTGCGGGCGGTCTGCGGGCCGGTTGCCACATAGGTCGCAATCTCGCCGAGCACGCGGGCCAGCTCGGTTATCCGCACCGGTTTGGTCACCGTCGCCCGTACACCCGGCGTACGGGACGCGTCGTCGCTCGCTCCCCGGTGGGAAGGCGGAACCAATGCCAGCACAACCGGGCGAGCAGCGGGGCGTAGGCGGAAATCCGATCGGAGACGGTGCATGAACTCCGCGGTTGTAGTCGAGGGTAGCGCCGAATCAAGAACCACGAGCCGATAGGTGGCCCCCTCGGCGCTGAGCAGGTCAAGCGCTTCAGGGCCATCGGCGCTTGTGTCGGCAGCGATCCCCCATTCGCGGAGCATACCCTGCAGGAGCGCTCTGCTTCGCTGATTGGCATCGACGATCAGCGCCGGCGAAAGGGCTATAAGAGCCGCTCCGTCGGCCAGATCCCCGGCGCGCGCGCCGTTGTGCGACCTCCGGTAGCGCACTGGGAGCGAGAAGCGAAACTCACTCCCCTCCCCGTCCGTGCTTTCCAACTCGAGCTCGCTCCCCATCTGTCTGAGTAGCGTGCTGGTAATCGCCAGTCCGAGCCCGGCACCCCCGTGGCGGCGTGTGGCCGAGCTGTCGCCCTGGGAAAAAATGTGAAAGAGCCGCTTCTGAACCGCTTCGGGAATCCCGACGCCGGTGTCGCGGACCGAGAACTGCAGCCGACCCGTTTCGCCGTCCTCATCGGCCTTCTCCGGCCTTATACATAGCTCAACCCGCCCTTGATCGGTGAACTTGACTGCGTTGCTCAATAGGTTGGTTACAATCTGCTCCAGCCGCACGCCGTCGGTAACGATCATTCGGGGCGTATCGAAAGACAGATCCATCAGCAGCTCGATTCCGCGCTCGTACGCGCGTACCGCCAATACCTCTGCCGCTCGCTCCACGATCTCCACCAGATCAACTTCGTGGTAATGAAGCGTCAGTTTGCCGGCCTCGCTTCGTGAGAAATCGAGGATATCGCTGATCACGTCCATCAGCGTGCGCACCGAGGTGTTGATGTGCTCGAGGTACTGCCGCTGCACCGGTTCCAGGGCGGTTGCCATAAGCAGATCGCTGAACCCGATCACCGCGTTCAGCGGGGTTCGCAGCTCATGCGAAATATTCGCCATGAACTCGCGCTTCGCTTGCTCGTCACCCGTGCGAGCCTCGTGACCTGTTTGCCGCTCCGCATCCGGGGCGCCTGGAAGCTCACCCGCGCCCTCCGCCGACGACGCTTCCCAGATCAGCAGGACAACGATGCCCTCAGCCGGCGAATACGCCCGCCGAAAGAGCCGCCGATCGTCCCCGGAGGTGCTGAGCGTCGCCTCCGAAACGGCCTCAACCGCACCCGCCTCCCCGGGCACTCGCGCCGCATGTTCAGCCTCATGGCACGCCGCCGCGAGGCTTGCGCCGCCGCCCGCGATCTTCAGTTTCAGACCGGACGCAGAGCTCCCCGGCAACTCCTGAAGCTCCCGCCCGACCAGGCGCGCAAACGCGCGATTCGCGTCGATGATAACGTAATCGGCGCGTTGCTTAGCTCGCCCCGGCGAACGCTCGAGGCTGACGTAGGCAACCGGCGTTCTCTCAAGGACGAAGCGGTGAATGTGTGCAATATCCATAGCGGTCGACGACCGTCCCCTTCGTTACAATTGTGGTCACAGTGTAGTGCGTCGGAACATGGCAATCAAGCCTATCACGGCGATCATCGGCTCTCGCCGGCGGTGGCAGCGACCGCATCCACATGGTTCTGCGCACCAGGGTGCCGGACTTGACCCTCGGCAAGAGCGGCCTGCTGGTGTAGAATCCGGGATTATGCGCAAGACAGTGATTCGCGGTGTATTATTCGACTTCGACGGCACACTCACACAGCCCGGAGCTCTGGACTTCGAGTATCTGCGCGAGGAGCTCGGATGCCCGCCGGGCGCGGCGATTCTCGAGCACTTGGACTCACTGCCCCCCGGGCCGGTTCGCGATGAGAAACTGGCTTTCCTTGATCGCTACGAGCGCCAAGCGGCGGCACGCAGTCAGCCCAATCCAGGTGCCGAGCGCACGGTCAGCCGGCTGCTCGAGATGGGGTTTGAGGTGGGCGTGTTCACGCGCAACAGCGCAGCCGCGGTCGAGCAGGCGTTGAAGAGCTTTAAGACCTATACCCGTCGCGATGCCTTTGCGGTGTTCCTCACCAGGGACGACGACGGACCGCTCAAGCCCGATCCGGATTCGGTGCCTCACGCAGCGCAGCTCCTCGGCGTCGACCCATCCGAGATCATGGTGGTCGGGGACCATCGCTACGACATCGAAGCCGGACATAGCGCCGGAAGCTGGACCTGTCTGCTGCGCGGCCACCCTCAGCTCGGGGCGGGCGACCCCGGTACCGGGGCCGAGTATGAGATCGATCAGCTGGACGAGCTTCCCGGCATTCTCGAGCTTCATCGTCCCCTCGCGGTGGGTAAGCTGCCCGCCGAGCACCTTGCTCCTCTCCTCGCCGAGATGCGCGCCGCCGGACCGGACGCAGCGGTCGTAATTGGTCCCAGGATCGGAGAAGATACAGCGGTGGTACAAACCGGGGGCGATGATCTGGTCGTGCTCAAGACCGACCCAATCACCTTTGCGACCGACGAAATCGGACTGTATGCGGTACACGTGAGCGCCAACGATCTGGTCTGCTCGGGTGCGGAACCACGCTGGTTTCTGGCTACGGTCCTGTTTCCGGCTGACAGCACCCTGAGGGACGCACGGATGGTCGTGAAGCAGATCACAACTGCATGCGATCAGCTGGGTATCGCCGTGGTCGGAGGACATACCGAAATCACCGAGGCAGTACGCCAACCGGTGGTCTCGGGCACGATGGCCGGCAGCGTACAGCGCGCCTCACTGGTGGACAAGCGCGACATCAGCCCCGGCGATATTCTGGTACTGACCAAGTCGGCCGGACTGGAGGGGACCGCGATCCTCTGCACCGAGCTCGCCGACCGCCTGCGTGCAGCCGGTATCAGCGCCGCCGAGATCGAGGAAGGGTGCGGCTTTGTACAGCGGCTTTCGGTAGTACGTGACGCGATGGTTGCGTCCGGCATCGCCGGCCTTCACGGCATGCACGATGTCACCGAAGGCGGGGTCATGACCGCGCTGCAGGAGCTCGCTCAAGCCGGCGAGGTGTCTCTCACGATAGAGCTGGATGCGATTCCGACCGCCGCGGTGACACGGCGTGTGTGTGAAGCGTTACGGATCGATGCGCTCGGCTTGATCGGCTCGGGCGCATTGCTGCTGGCAGTTGCGCAGGAGTCGCGGGAAACGCTCCTGCAGGAACTGCACGCGCACGAAATACCCGCCGCTGTTATCGGACGCGCCGATCACGGTGCCCCCGGTGTGATTCGCGCCACTCGCGGAGGAACTGAAACAGCGCCACCCCGGTTCGAGGTCGACGAGATCGCACGTCTTTTCGCCGCCGAGTAGCTCACCCGGTAGTCGCCGGCCCGGACTGTAGCGGAACTGCAGCCGCGCGCACCTTGGCCCTCACTCGCTCGCCCCATGCGGCAGCCGCAGCGAGGGTAACCCCGCCTCTATCGTCTCCCGCTGTGCTTCGAAACGCGGCGGCAATACCAGGCTCTCGCCGAGGTTCTCCGGTGCCTCATCAACCGCGAACCCGGGCCCGTCGGTCGCAATCTCATTCAGGGTACCGGAGGGCTCCTGCAGATAGACCGACTTGAACCAGAAGCGATCGATCACCGGCGTGGGATTGCTCCCGGCTTCCACCGCTGCTTGTGCCAACTGCTGCTGTTCGTGTTCGTCCGCTGCGCGCCAGGCGACATGGTGTATTGCTCCTACCCCCCAGGAGCCGCGCGATAGTTGGGGAAGCACACCGGTTTCGAGCCGCTGTCCGGCTTTTCCGTCGCCCACGACATAGCGTTTCCATTCGCACTCGCCGAGCTCGTCAGTCTGCACCTCGCGTGCCTGCAGGCGAAATCCGAAGGCCCGATTCAAAAAGGCCGCCGTCGCCTCATCGTCGCGTAACAGCATGCGCGCCCCGGCGAGTGACCGAATCTGGTGCTCGGCCGGAACGGGACTCTGCGGCCATGCCTCGAAACCGAAGCCGTCGTAGGGCTCGCTTTCGACCAGACTGAGCCGTAGTCCGTGCGGATCCTGGAACGGCAGAACGCGCTCGCCGAAACGGTGCTCGACCGGGCGACAGCGTACATCGTGGTCCTGCAGTCTGTTTGCCCAGTACTCAAGCGAGCCGGCCGGTACGCCGAGGTACAGCTCGTCCCATACGCCCCAGCCCCGCCGTCGCGGCGGCAGCTTGGGCCACGGAAAAAACGTCAGATCTATGCCGGGGTTGCCGTCACGATCGGCATAGAACAGGTGGTAGGTATCGGGGGCATCCTGGTTGATCGTCCGTTTTACCAACCGCATGCCGAGCACGCCTACATAGAACTCCAGGTTTTCCTGTGCGTCTCCCGCAATTGCGGTGACGTGATGCAATCCCTTAGTCGTTGCCACTTCGCTCTCCTCCTGCTGACTATAGCTGCGCCGATGATTGGGGCCGCCCTGCAGCATAAAGATCCATGCACAGCGACGCAGTCGTCAACCTCATCCTGACAGACCGTCACGCGCTTGCTTATCTGGTTGAACCAAAGTATCATTTGGGCGGAACTATGCGCGATCTGACTTCCGGCCCGGCGCACTGTGGGACCGGCGCACTGTCGGGCTGTCGTCCGGTGGTACGGCCGTGGCACTGCCGGGCGTCGGACGGCCGGGCTGTCGAGCGCATACAGACCGAGGGAAACCTGCGAAAATCGCTTGGTTTTGGGGTAAAAACGAGGAGCCGGCACCCCTATCCATTGCCGGCAAGGGGGACCACATGACAACTCGCGGTTTGCTGCGTGACGGGACCATGATCGCTCGCGAGAACGCCGTCGTTTTCGTGCCGCCGATCGTTGCGTCGGTTGTATTCGGGCTGCTCTCTCTGCTCGCGCATCCGGCTCCGGACGTCGAGATCGGTCCGTACGGTCCGGGGATGGGCGTCGGCATGGGGCCGGGGGCGATGATCGCCCGAGGGTTCGGCGTGGCGGGGCTGACCTTCGTAATTGGTGCGATTGTTGCGCTGCTGGCGCACGGCATGACCCTTGCAATGGTGAAGCAGCGCCTTGACGGAGGCACTCCCACTTTGTCCGGCGGTTTTCAGGATGCAAAAGACCGCATCGTGCCGTTGGCAATCGCGGCGGTGATCGCCGGAGTTCTCATGAGCGTCGGGCTGATGCTGCTGGTGCTGCCCGGCCTGATCATCACTTATCTGCTATTGTTCACCTTCGCCGCGGTAATCGGCTCCGGACTCGGCGCGCCGGCGGCGATAAAGAAGAGCGTGGAGCTCACCACCCGGGAGTTTGGGGAGTCCGCCGTGCTGTTTCTCATAATCATCGCGCTCGGCGTTGTGTTTGCAGCCGCGTCGCTTCTCTTGAACATTATTCCGTATCTCGGTCCGTTGCTGAGCATGGTTCTCGGCGGCCTGTATACCGGATACGCCTCGATTCTGCTGCTGATCACCTATCGCAGGTTGGAAGGACCAACACAGACCAGTGAGGAGGAGCCGCAGCCGGAGGCCTAACCTCCACGGCGGCGTGCCGCCGTGGCCCCGGTGTTTCACACAGTTCACGATGTATAAGCGCTCCGCTGTTTATGCGGCTGCGGGAGTTGTTACCACCGCGCTGCTGCTGGCAGCATTCGCATCTTACTTCTATCTCTTCCCTGCGCTGACAGCTCGAGTAGCGCGCAGCCAACTTACGAGGCTCGAGGAACAAAGCGGTCTCAGCGTGCAGTTCGCTTCCGCCGGGTACTCGCGCGGCGAAGGTCTGGTCCTGCGTCGAGTTGCTGTTTCCGAGCCTGAAGGCCCGACGCTGTTGCAGGCTGATCGTGTCGTGCTGCGCGCCGGCATCCGCTCGCTACTCTTGCGTCGACGAAATGTCCACGGCCTGCTCCTGGAACAGCCGCGGTTGCGTTTGGGCGGTTCGCGCTACGCAGTCATGGTCGCAGCCGAACGGCTCCACGCCATGGGGCGCCGGCGCCTGACCCTCGACAACATGACGATACACCTGGGGCCCGCGGCGAAGGACGAAACACGGAACGAGCGGCTTTTCGAAGTCGAACGGGCAACGGTAGCGGTCGGCAGGCTCCCCACGGACCTGACGGCCGAGCTTCCGGTGGAAGAGCTCGAGCTTCGAGGCCCTGAGCTCATTCTGAAGCTGCGCGCGGGAGTCTTGGAGCACTGGCCGGCAGCGGTCGAAGCAACCCGCGAGGCTGTTGCGCGGTTGACCGGGCGCGCACCGTTTCCCGGAGCTGAGACTCTCCAGCCGGGGAACGGCGCGGGAGGTTCCGACGGGCTACAGCAGCTTCTGAACGAAGCCGCACTGCCGCGGTCGCTTCGCCTAACCGACGGGCTCGTCACGATCACCCGAGCACAGGCGACCGCGACCACGACGACCACGACGACCGCGACGGCGACAGCTGCCGGTCCACCTGCCGTGCTCGAGGCGGCGGGGGCTGACGAGCCGGCCGGCGAGACGGCGCTACCGGCATTGCCGGAACGATTGGGCATGATCCTCGACCGCGGCAAACAGGATCTGCGTCTGTCGGTGGATGGCGAGGCGCTGCACGACAAGCGGAGGGAAACGCTACGGGTTGAAAGCAATGGAGCGTTGCATGCCGACGGAGCTCCGGCCGGCACCTGGACAACGGATCACGCGTTCGACTACAAGGCCGGCACAGTGGAAGGTGCCGCCGACCTCCGGGAGATCAGCCTTCCGCTCTTGACCCGGTTGATCGGACAGCCTCACTGGTTGGGTGCCTCCGATGGAACCGCGGGGCTCTCGCTCGAGCTCACCCATGATCACCTCAACCGCCGGGCGATGTTCAAGGGCTCAATCGAGCTCAGCTCGGCGGTCCTCGAAGCGGCGCCGGTATCCTCGGTTCCGATAGCCGTTCCTCAGTTCAGGTACCGTTTCCACGGTTGGCTGGATCCGGAAGCCCCCGTGCCCGCGCCGCGCCTGTCGGCGGCAGCGCCTGCAGTGCCGGTCTCGGGTCAGTTCTCGGAACATGACCTGCCGCCCGGTAGTCTCGTTATTGAGTCCGGCGAGCTGTCTCTCGGCACACTCGAAGCGAAGCTGCGGCCGGCGCTTCATGGGCTGCGCGGTGCTCGCACGCTTCCGTATCGCCTCGATCTAGGGCTGGAACTGCATGAAACGCCCGCTCAGACGCTAATCGATAGCTTACCGCCGGCGCTCACCGGCGAGTTGGCCGAGCTCACGGCGACCGGCAGCTTCGCGCTGCGTTTTGACCTTGAAGTTCCAACCGATCGTGCCGGGCTCATGCGTTGGGAAGCCGATCACCGTTTGCGGTCCTTTGAGCTGAAGGAGGTTCCTCAGCACCTCGATGTATTCCAGCTCAACCAGGCGTTCGAGCACACGATCAGCGACCCGAGTGTGAACTACCAGCGTACGGTCCGTGTCCCGCCGCCGAGACCTGTTCCCACTCGCTGGTTGAGCGAGAATGCGGATCTGACACTTGAGGAGATCAGCGCCAAACGAGTAAGGCAGGTACTGATGAACGGCAGCGGGCGGAGACTTCCGCCGCGCGGGAATGACTTGCTACCCTTGCAGGCGATGCGCTCCCCCGGGGCTTCCACCGAAAACCGCGATGCACGATACGTACGCCTGGATGAGATTTCCGACTGGGTGGTGCGGGCCGTTCTGACTGCCGAAGACAACTACTTCTTCTGGCACAACGGAATAAACTGGCCGGCGGTCAAACGCGCAGTCGAGCTCAATCTCGACGCCGGCGAGTACCGTCTGGGGGCCAGCACGATCTCAATGCAACTCGCTAAGAATTTGTTTCTCAATCACGACCGCGTGCTCGCTCGAAAGCTGCAGGAACTATTTATCGTGTACCTGATGGAGCAGGTAGCGCATGTGCCGAAAGAACGCATCCTCGAGATCTACCTCAACGTCATCGAGTTCGGCCCCGGTATCTTCGGGATTTGCGACGCCGCGCGTTACTATTTCGACAAGGAGCCCGCTGAGCTCGATATACTTGAGTCTGTATGGCTCGCCGCGATTCTCCCCAGCCCGAAACGCAATCATGAGCTGCATCACGCGCATGGAAAGCGCATGGTGTGGAGTTCCGCGATGGATCGGCTGCTGGATGCCGTCTATAGCCGTGAGCGCATGACGACCGAACAGTACGAAAAGGCGCGCAGTAAGCTCAAGAGCCTCGGCGGCGCAGGCGGCGGCGCAGGCGGCGCCGCGGCATTTCAGCGGGATGCTGTAGAGCGCGCGGATAATGCGCCGCAAGAGCAGGTCGACCGGTAGTCGCAGGCCGTCGCCTCACGTCAATCGAGGTAACGCGCTTTATTATCGAGGTGCTCCCCGAACGTCCGCGAGAACACCGTCTCTCCAGTCGGCTTGTTGAGGAAGAAATAGTACGATGTTTCCTGCGGGTCGGCCGCGGCGCGCAACGCGGTAAGCCCCGGGTTACCGATCGGCCCGGGAGGGAGCCCCGGATAACGATAGGTGTTGTACGGGTCATCGACCGCGACCTGTGCGAATGTCGGCTGCAGGACACTGGTGCCGAGCACGTAGTTCACCGTTGCATCCGATTCAAGCCTCATTCCGCGTTCGAG
>PUNW01000122.1 GCA_003552665.1 Spirochaetaceae bacterium
AGGGCAAAGACGGAACCGAGCTCGCTACGCACTTCCTGCCCGGCCATGCATATCTCAATGTCGAGGACGGGGAAAAGGTGGCGCGCGGGCGCACGCTCGCGAAGCTGCTGCGGGAAAGTGCAAAGACAAGCGATATCACCGGGGGGTTGCCGCGCGTCGGTGAGCTCTTCGAGGCGCGCAGGCCGAAAAGTTCGGCAGTGCTTGCGCAGATCAGCGGCGAGGTAAGCTTCAAATCGATCGCAAAGGGCAAGCGCGTCGTTGCGGTGCGCGATCCCTACGGCGTGGAGTACAAGCACTTGGTTCCGATGGGCAAGCATCTGTTGGTGCGCGAAGGCGACACCGTCGAGGCCGGCGACATGCTGTGCGAAGGGACCACCGACCCGCACGATGTCCTGCAGATTCTCGGCGAGAATGCGTTGCAGCGGTTCCTGGTGAACGAAGTTCAGGAGGTTTACCGTCTGCAGGGCGTGGATATCAATGACAAGCACATCGGCGTGATCATTCGGCAGATGATGCGCAAGGTCGAGATCGTACACGTGGGAGACACCAACTTCATTTTCGGCCAGCAGATCGACAAGTCGCGCTTTCACGAGGTGAACCGCAGGGTGATGAACGAAGGCGGCCAGCCGGCGGTCGGTCGCCCGCTGCTGCTCGGCATCACGCGCGCATCGCTGAACATCGATTCGTTCATCTCGGCGGCGTCGTTCCAGGAGACCACCCGGGTGCTGACGAACGCCGCGATCTCGGGTGCGGCCGACAACCTGCGCGGGTTGAAAGAGAATGTCATTATCGGGCATTTGATTCCGGCCGGGACCGGAATGCGCTCCTACCGGAACATTCGCCTCTATGATGAGCATCGCGATGATCTCGACGCGCATATGCAGCAGATCGTTGAGCAGCGCGAGCGTGAGCGCAGCGAGCAGCAGACCGAAGAGAGCGGCGAGGAGGCCGAGGTCTACGAGGCTTGACTTTTTTGCAGGTGCTTGGTAGAGTACGGGCTCACCGAGCCGACAGAGAAATAGAGTATAGACAACGAGGAGTTGTAACTAACTGTTATGCCTACAATTAATCAGTTGATCCGTAAGGGGCGCAAAACCATAACGCGCAAGACCAAATCACCGGCGCTGCAGGCTTGTCCGCAGAAGCGCGGGGTTTGTACCCGTGTGATGACGATCACCCCTAAGAAGCCGAACTCGGCGCTCCGCAAGGTCGCGCGTGTGCGGTTGACGAACGGAATTGAGGCCACCGCCTATATCCCCGGAATCGGGCACAATCTGCAGGAGCACTCGGTTGTGCTGCTGCGCGGCGGCCGTGTGAAGGACCTTCCGGGTGTGCGCTACCACATCGTGCGCGGCGCGAAAGACACTCTGGGTGTCGATGATCGACGCAAGGCGCGCTCGAAGTACGGTACGAAGCGCCCGAAGGCCTGAGAAGGTACGAACTGGAGAATCTGAACGATGCCTAGACGACGAGTTGCACCGCAGAGAGCAATACTTCCGGACCCTCGCTACGGCAACAAGACGCTATCGAAGTTTGTCGTGCGCATGATGTGGGACGGCAAGAAATCGGTTGCCGAGCGCATTGTGTATGATGCCCTCGGCGGCGTGCAGGAGAAGACCGGAAAAGAGCCGATCGAGGTGTTCCTGAAGGCGGTGGATAACGTAAAGCCGATGGTAGAGGTGAAAAGCCGCAGGGTAGGTGGGTCAACCTACCAGGTGCCGGTGGAGGTGCGCGACTCACGCCGTGAGGCGCTGGCAATGCGGTGGTTGATCAAGGCTGCCCGTGACCGAGCCGGTCGCTCAATGAGCGAGAAGCTCCGTGCCGAGCTTCTCGATGCGTATAACGGAGCGGGCGCGGCTTTCAAAAAGAAGGAGGATACGCACAGGATGGCGGAGGCAAACAAAGCGTTTGCGCACTATCGCTGGTAACGCCTGACCCAACCGCTCAGGGGTTGCCGGCTTGATCGCGTAGTGCCAAACCGATCATCCAGACTGTATCGCTGTTGTTGGAGATACGGGGTGATAAGGTGGCCGGCTGTGAGTACGCTCGCAGTCAAAGTTGCGAAAACCCACTCTTATCGCACGTCCTTGACAAAAGGATTGCTCCCAATTACAATCCGCACTTCCACACAGCAGCAGTGATTCGCGTGCCGAACCGCTGTGTAAGTAGAAAATAAGGTACAACTGATCCGTGTGCCGACAGGCTGTTGCACGGGCAGTCAGTAGCAACCCAGATAATTCTGATCAACTGTAGTTACGATGCCGCAAGGAGGACGTAATGGCAAAGGCAAAATTTGAGAGAACGAAACCGCATATTAACGTCGGCACCATCGGTCATGTTGACCACGGCAAGACGACGTTGACGGCGGCGATCACCATGCTGTCGGCGAAGACCACCGGCGGCAAAGTGATGAAGTATGAGGATATCGACAATGCTCCGGAAGAGAAAGCCCGTGGCATTACGATCAACACGCGACATGTTGAGTATCAGACGCCGAATCGGCACTACGCTCACGTCGACTGTCCCGGGCACGCCGACTACATCAAGAACATGATCACCGGCGCGGCGCAGATGGACGGTGCGGTGGTTGTGGTGTCCGCGACCGACGGTCCGATGTCGCAGACCAAGGAGCACATCCTGCTTGCGCGGCAGGTAGACGTTCCGGCGTTGATCGTGTTTATCAACAAGACCGATCAGGTCGACGATCCCGATCTCATCGATCTCGTTGAGGAAGAGATGCGCGATATTCTCACCTCGTACGGGTTCCCCGGCGATGAAATTCCCGTGGTGCGTGGCAGCGCCTACGAGGCGATGATGAACCCGGACGATGACGAAAAGATCAAGTGCGTCGTCGATCTCCTGAATGCGATGGACGAGTACTTCCCGATTCCCGAGCGGGCCAAGGACAAAGACTTCCTGATGCCGATCGAGGACATCTTTTCGATTCAGGGGCGCGGTACGGTCGTGACCGGCCGAATCGAGCGCGGTGTGCTGAAGGTCAACGACAAGGTCGAGATCGTCGGTATTCGCGAAACCCAGCAGACTACCTGCACCGGCGTTGAGATGTTCAACAAGCTGCTCGATCAGGGCGAGGCCGGCGACAATATCGGGGCGCTGCTGCGCGGAATAGACAAGAACGACGTACAGCGCGGTCAGGTGCTTGCAAAGCCGGGCTCGATAACACCGCACGTCAAGTTCAAAGGTACGATCTACTGCCTGAGCAAGGAGGAAGGCGGCCGCCATTCGCCGTTCTTCACCGGTTATCGGCCGCAGTTCTACTTCCGCACCACCGACATCACCGGAACGGTGATGCTGCCGGAAGGGAAAGAGATGGTGATGCCCGGCGATAACACCGAGATCGAGGCGGAGCTTATCCATCCGATCGCGATGGAGAAGGGGCTACGTTTCGCCATCCGAGAGGGCGGCCGGACCGTTGCCAGCGGTCAGGTCATCGACATTATCGACTAAGACCGGGATAGCGGGCCTTGCCGTTCGCGGCGGGGCTCCGCTTCTTTGGAGGAACGATGGCGAGCAACAAGATTCGAGTGCGCTTGCGCGGATTCGACGTTGAGCTGATTGATCAAAGCGCACGGGCGATTGTAGACACGGTGCACAAATCGGGTGCGACCGTATCGGGCCCGATCCCGTTGCCTACGCGCATCAACAAGTTTACGGTGCTGCGATCGCCGCACGTGAATAAGAAGGCGCGCGAGCAGTTCGAGATGCGTACACACAAACGGCTGATCGACATTATTCAGCCGAGCTCCGCGGTTATGGACTCCCTGATGAAGCTGGAGTTACCGGCCGGCGTTGACGTCGAGATCAAGCAGTAGCAGTCCGTTGTTGTGTCCGGGGCGGATCTGCTCCGGGCGATTTCGAGCGGCAGTTGAGGTGAAGCAAATGATTGGGCTGATCGGAAAAAAGATCGGTATGACGCAGGTGTTCGATGACGACGGCACGCTGGTGCCGGTGACCGTGATTGAGGTCGAGCCGAACGTCGTGATCGGGCAGCGTACCGCCGAGCGCGACGGGTACAACGCCGTGGTCGTCGGTGCGTTCGACGCAAAAGAGAGCCGGGTGACGAAGCCGGTGCGGGGCCAGTACCCGGAGGGCGTCGCTGCGAAGCGCTATGTGCGAGAGTTTCGTGACTTTGAGCTGGACTGTAACGTCGGCGACACACTCACGGTGCAAACGCTCGAGAACGCGGCGTTTGTTGACGTGGCCGGCATCACGAAGGGGAAAGGATATCAAGGCGTGATGCGCCGGCACGGATTTCACGGCGGGCGCAAGACGCACGGGTCGAAGTTTAAGCGCGGACTCGGGGCGACCGGGATGGCGGCGACCCCGTCGCGCATTCATAAGGGAACCAAAATGCCGGGGCGTATGGGCGGCGAGCGCGCTACGGTGCAGAACCTGAGAGTTCTGCGAGTTGACCCTGAGCGCAACGCGATGCTCGTCACCGGTGCGGTTCCGGGCCGTCGCGGAGGATATCTTGAAATCCGCACCGCGAAGAAGAAGTAGCGGCACAGTAGTAAAGGGCGTTGAGGATGGATACACAAGTACTTTCTGTGGACGGAGAGCCTAAGCAGACGATTTCGCTGGACGACGCGGTTTTCAGCCGTGCGGTCAGTGAGGGCTCGATATATCACGCGATACGCAACGAGTTGGCTAACGCCCGGGTGGGAACCGCTTCCACGAAGACGCGAAGCCAGGTTCGGGGCAGCACGCGCAAGCCGTGGCGTCAGAAGGGCACCGGCCGAGCGCGAGCCGGTCGCCGATCGTCGCCGCTATGGGTCGGCGGTGGTGTGGTGTTCGGACCGCAGCTCCGCGACTACGGATACAAGCTGCCGCGGACAATGAAGCGCGTGGCGTTGAAGTCGATCCTGAGCATGAAAGCGCAGCAGGATGCGCTTCGCGTGATCGAGGACTTTACGGTAGAGACCGGGAAGACCCGGGATCTGGTCAAGATCCTCGAGCCGATCAGCGAAGGCAGGCGGACGGTCTTGATCATGAAGGACGAGGACGCGATGGTCAAACGCGCCGCGCGCAATATTCCATGGCTTCGTTTTCTTTCTTACCAGCGGTTGTGCGCTCACGATCTTTATTATGCAGAGCGCGTGATCTTGATGGAATCCGCCGCCGCCGGGCTAGCCGAGCTCTACGGCAACGCCAGGAAGAAATAGAGAGGTTGGAAGCGATGAGAGCCGACCAAGTAATCATCAGACCGGTGCTAAGTGAGAAAACGAACGCTTTGCGCGAAGAGAGTAAGTACGTGTTTCAGGTCGACGCCCGGGTCAACAAGATTCAGGTGATGGAGGCCGTGCGCGAGTTGTTCAAGGTCACCCCGGTGCGCTGCAATATCAGCACCGTCAAGAGCAAACCGCGGCGAGTGCGCTACAAGAGCGGCCGCACCGCGACCTGGAAGAA
The DNA here is from genome assembly GCA_003552665.1 of Spirochaetaceae bacterium. Lineage (GTDB taxonomy): Bacteria > Spirochaetota > Spirochaetia > DSM-27196 > SLAA01 > B1Sed10-166. The sequence goes on from PUNW01000122.1 coordinate 5,428, forward strand.
GGCCGTTGTGAAGCTCGCCCCGGGTGAGACCATCGACGTGTTCGAAGGCGCGTAAAGGAGTCAGTTGTGGGTGTGAAGAAATACAGACCGCGCACGCCGGGTACGCGATTTCGTACCGGCTTGACGTTTGATGAGGTCACGCTCGACGGTCCCGAGAAGTCGTTGACCAAAGGTGCGGGGTTCGGTGCGGGCCGTGACGGGCAGGGGCGTATCAGTGTGCGCCGCAAGGGCGGCCGCCATAAGCGCAAGCTGCGTGATATAGACTTCCGGCGTGACAAGCACGGAATCGAAGGAAAGGTTGTGGGTATCGCCTATGACCCCAATCGCAGCGCCAACGTCGCGCTGATTCAGTATCGCGACGGGGAGCGTCGCTACATTCTGGCGCCCAAAGGTCTGCGGGAGAACGACCGCGTAATGAGCGGCGAGAACGCGTCGCCTTCGGTGGGAAACTCGTTGCCGTTGGAGCGCATTCCGATGGGCACGGTTGTGCACAACGTAGAGCTTCAACACGGCAAGGGTGGGCAGCTTGCCCGCTCGGCCGGCGCGCGCGCTACGGTGGTGGCCAAGGAGAAGGACTACGTTACGGTACGGCTGCCCTCGGGTGAGACGCGGCTGGTTTTCAAGCGCTGTAGTGCGACGGTCGGGGCCGTCGGCAATGAAGACCATATGAACGTGGCGCTCGGCAAGGCCGGACGCGCACGCTGGCTCGGGCGCAGGCCCAAAGTCCGAGGCGTAGTGATGAACCCGGTCGATCATCCGCACGGCGGTGGTGAAGGTCGTACCTCCGGTGGGCGTCACCCGGTGACGCCGTGGGGACAGCCGACGAAGGGCTATCGCACCCGGCGGAAGCGGAAGTACTCGGACAAGCATATCGTGAAGCGAAGAAGGTAGGAGTAGTCTCGTGTCGAGATCGATTAAGAAAGGTCCGTTTATCGAAAAGAGTCTGTACTCCAAGGTCGTGCAGATGAACAAGGGCGGCGACCGCAAGATGGTGAAGACTTACTCGCGCTGCTCGACGATCATTCCGGAGATGGTCGGGCTCACTATCTCGGTGTACAACGGCAAGACCTGGGTACCGGTGTACATCACCGAGAACCTGGTGGGGCATAAGCTGGGTGAGTTCGCCCCGACGCGCATCTTCCGCGGGCATGCCGGCTCCGACAAGAAGGCCGGGAAGCGGAAATAGGAGCGGAGACCATGGCAAAGACAGCAGAGAAGAGCGGCTACCGCGCGCACGCGCGTTACATTCTGATCTCACCGTTCAAGCTTCGTCCGATCGCCGATAAGGTGCGCAACAAGCCTTACACCGAGGTGATTTCGGTGCTCGAGAACGCGCCGCAGAAAGGCGCGCGAGTGCTCCGGAAGGTGATTGAGTCGGCTGCGGCGAACGCGCTTGCTCAGAACAAGCAGATGGACGAGGACATGCTGTACGTCCGTGAGCTGCTGGTGAACGAGGGGCCGCGGATGAAGCGCTTGTGGCCGCGTGCAAGGGGCCGGGCGGATATTCTGCACAAGCGGATGAGCCACATCACGGCGGTGGTGGACGAGATCGCGAGATCGGGAGAGTAACGTGGGACAGAAGGTAAATCCGATAGGCATTCGATTAGGGATCAACAAGACCTGGCGGTCGAAGTGGTATGTGGACCCTCGGGAGTACGCCGATACGTTGCACGAAGATCTGCGGCTGCGAAGGTTGTTGGATACCCTCCCGGAGACCCGCAACGCCGAGCTTGCGGAGGTGGAGATCATCCGCCATCCGCAGCGGGTGACGTTGGTGATTCACACCTCCCGTCCGGGAGTGATCATCGGTACTCGTGGTGCGAATATCGAGAAGATCGGCCAGAAGTTGCAGAAGGCTGTGGGCAAGAAGCTGCAGATAAAGATAAAGGAAATCAAGCGTCCGGAAACGAACGCGCAGTTGATCGCGCTGAACGTTGCCCGGCAGCTTCGCTCGCGTGCGTCGTTTCGGCGAACGCTGAAGATGGCTGTTGCCGGTGCGATGAAGACCGGTATGCAGGGAATCAAGATCAAGGTCTCGGGCAGGCTCGGGGGCGCCGAGATGTCGCGGACCGAGACGCAGCGCGAAGGCCGGGTGCCGCTGCACACGCTGAGAGCCAATATTGAGTACGGGTTTGCCGAGGCGAAGACGACGTTCGGCACCATCGGCGTGAAGGTGTGGGCGTTCCATGGCGAAGTGCTGAAGTACAGCCGCAAGGAAGATGCCGGTGCGCTGGTGCGTCGACAGCGTGAGCGCGCCGAAGCGAGGAGCTAGAGATGCTGAGTCCTAAACGCGTACGATACAGGAAACGGCAACGCAAAATTGGAACGACACTTGGCCGCAAGGCCGGGCGCGGGAATCGCATTTCGTTTGGTGAGTACGGCCTTGTGGCGTTGGAGTCGAGCTGGATCACGGCACGCCAAATAGAGGCGGCCCGTATTGCGATGACGCGTCACATCAAGCGTGGCGGGAAAGTGTGGATCCGGCTGTTTCCGGACATTCCCTATACCAAGAAACCGGCCGAAACCCGGATGGGCAAAGGCAAGGGCAGTCCTGAGCATTGGGTGGCGGCTGCACGGGCCGGAAGCGTGATGTTCGAGTTGTCCGGTGTCAATGAGAAGCTTGCGCATGACGCGTTGCGGCTTGCCGCCAGCAAGTTGCCGATTCGTGCGAAAGTGGTCTCGTGGGAGGGGACGTAAGATGCGGAACTCGTTCAAAGACCTGACCTTCGAGGAGCTGGTCGTCAAGCGGGAAGAGCTGAAGAAGCGCTACCTCGACGTGCGGTTCAACATGGTCATCGGACACGTAGACAATCAGCTGGAGAAGCGTACATTGCGGCGGCAGATTGCGCGGTTGAATACGCTTATTTATAACCACCCTGAAGTTACGCAGCAGGGAGAGTAGGAGTTTCTCGTGGAAACGCAGACGAGCGCGCAAACGAAAGCAAGACGAAAGCGGGTGTTCACCGGCGTTGTGGTCAGCGACAAAATGGACAAGACAATAGTCGTTGCGATTACCAAACGCGCCGTGCATCGGCTGTACAAGAAGTACGTGACCAGCACCAAGAAGGTGAAGGCTCACGATGAGAGCAACGATGCTCGGGTTGGTGACCGGGTGCGAGTGGAGGAAGCTCGCCCGATCAGCAAAGACAAGTGCTGGCGCCTTTTGGAAATCGTCGAACGCGCGAAATAGAGGTGTGAACGATGATACAGATGAACTCATATCTGAATGTCGCTGATAACAGCGGTGCGAAAAAGGTGCAATGCATTAAAGTCCTTGGAGGAAGCAAACGCAAGTCCGCCGGTATCGGCGATCTGGTGGTTGTGGCGGTGAAGAACGCAATTCCCAACGCCCCGGTCAAGAAGGGCAACGTTGAGCGGGCGGTAATCGTGCGATGCCGAAAAGAGCATCGCCGCGCGGACGGTACCTACATTCGGTTTGACGACAATGCATGCGTCATACTCGATGGGACGAGCAATCCTAAGGGAAAGCGCATTTTCGGCCCGGTTGCTCGCGAGCTCCGCGAGGGCGGGTATATGAAGATTGTGTCGCTTGCTCCTGAGGTGCTGTAAGGAGGTTCGCAATGAGAAGCGTAAGGAGAAAGGCTCAAGCGGGCCCGACGCAACACCGCAAGCGGTTCAAGATCCGCAAAGAGGATCAGGTGAAGGTTCTCGCCGGCAAGGACAAAGGAAAAGTCGGGCGTGTGTTGCGGGTGGACCGCAAGCGCGACCGCGTGCTGGTCGAGGGCGTGAACATCGTCAAGAAGGCGATGAAAAAGCGCAGGCAGAATGACCGCGGGGGCATAGTCGAGATTGAGGCCCCGATTCACGTTTCCAATGTGGCGGTGGTGACCAAATCCGGTGATGCAACCCGGATCGGATACAAAATCGAGAACGGCAAGAAAGTGCGAGTAGCGCGCAAAACTGGAGAGGCATTGTAATGGCGGAAAAGCAGCAAGCCGAGGTGCAGGACTACGTGCCGCCGCTCCGCAAGATGTATCTCGAGAGCATTAAGCCGGCGATGATGGAGGAGTTCCAGTACCAGAGCCCCATGCAGGTGCCGCGGCTCGAGAAGATCGTGCTGAGCATGGGCGTCGGTGAGGCTATTCAGAACAAGAAGGCACTGGACTCGGCGGTACAGGAGCTCACGCTGATTGCCGGACAGCGGGCGGTGAAGACGAAGGCACGAAAGTCGATCGCGAACTTCAAGGTGCGTCAGGGCTACGAAATCGGCGCAAAAGTAACGCTGCGCGGCAACCGTATGTTCGAGTTTCTGGGGCGGCTGATTGATGTTGCGCTCCCGCGCGTGAAGGACTTTCGCGGGGTCAACCCTAACGCCTTTGATGGACACGGAAACTTTTCGATGGGCGTGACCGAACAGATTATTTTCCCGGAGATCGATTACGATAAGATCGATCAGATAAGCGGGTTGAATATCGCAATCGTCACTTCCGCGGAGAGCGATCAGGAAGCAAAGAGCTTGCTGACGAAGTTCGGCGTGCCGTTTAGCAAGTAAAGCGAGGATTCCATGGCGAAAAAATCGATGATCGTTAAAGCGCAGAAGAAGCCGAAGTTCTCGACCAGAAGGGTCAATCGCTGCCGCATTTGCGGCCGGCCGCGAGGCTATATGCGCAAGTTTCAGATGTGCAGGATCTGTTTCAGAAAACTCGCCAGCGAAGGGCTGATTCCCGGCGTTACGAAATCGAGCTGGTAGTAGAGGGAGAATAGTAATGAGCGTATCTGATCCGTTAGCTGATATGCTGACCAAGATCCGCAACGGTAGTCGTGCGCGGTTCGAGAAGGTGGATATCCCTACGTCGAAGTTGAAGCTCGAAGTAGTAAAGATAC
>PUNW01000039.1 GCA_003552665.1 Spirochaetaceae bacterium
ACATCATCAGCGGCGGCAACTTTCACGGCGAGCCGCTCGCACAGGTTATCGATCTTGCCAAGATCGCCCTGGCTGAGCTTGCCAACATCTCGGAGCGACGCATCTACCTGTTGCTGTCGGGCCATGACGAGCTTCCGAATCTGCTCATGGCCGAGACCGGCATAAACTCAGGGTTCATGATCCCGCAATACACCGCGGCGGCGCTCGTCTCGGAAAACAAGGTGCTGTGTCATCCGGCCTCGGTGGATTCGATTCCGACCTGTCAGGGACAGGAGGACCACGTGAGCATGGGCAGCGTCGGGGCGCTGCATCTGCTGGCGGTGCTGGAGAACCTCGAGCAGGTGCTTGCGATCGAGCTCTTCACCGCAGCGCAGGCGCTCGATTTCAGACGACCGCTTCGGCCCGGACGCGGGGTTGAGATCGCGCACCAGCGTATCCGCGAGACGATTCCCCACGCTGATACCGACCATTACTTCAAGGACGAGATCGAACTGGCTGCCGAACTGGTGCGCAAGCACGCGCTCCTGCGGCATCTGGAGGATGAGTTCGCGCCGCTGCTTTGACTGCTGCTTTACCAAGAAGCCGGGGAGCGCCCCGTATTAGGGGGCGCTCCGAGCTGCTGCTAAACGGTTAGCAAGGTCGGCAGGCTGTTACCAAAGTTACCACAGGTGGTCAAGCCGGTTCTCCCACAGCCGGGGATCGTCGACATCCACGTCCAACGGCACGATCGGTGCCTGGAGCTCAATGTACAGACCATCGGCCCAGGGGCTCTCCTTGACTTCAGCCGGCGACCAGAGGGCGTCGTCCTCCTCAATGACGTCGCCGAGCTGCGGAACCTCAGCCCCGGTGGCGAGATCGTAGAGCAGCTCCACCGCCATCCGCGCCGGCACATAGGCCGGCATAGCGACGATGCCGAGGACATGTCCGTTCTTGATCAGCTCCTGGCCTTCCGGACCCATCCAGGTACCGGTGATGCCGTAATCGGCCGGATCACGATTGGCGGCGATGATGGCTTCCACCACGCCCGGGCCCATAATGTCCGGCGTTTGCACGTAGATGCCGAGCACATCGTCGCCGTGCCGAGTCAGGAGGTCGCCGGCGCGCTCGTGGGCGTCGATGTTGTTCCACTTGCCGTCGCCCTGTGCCACCTGAAGCTGCGGATACTCGTCGAGCACCGACATGAACCCTTCGTTAGCCGCCCGGGTGTACATGTCGCGCACATCGCCGGTGATCTCGATCACCACGCCCTCCGGCACCTCACCACCGTTGCGGTCCTTGATGCCTTCGATGAAGGCTTCGGCGGCGCGAGCACTCTGTCCGGTGACGTCGGCGCTGATGAAGTAGTCGACCTCACCGCCCTCGGGGCTGGTGTCGATGGCGGTCACCGGCACGCCGGCCTGGTTGAGCTGCTCGATTCCCGGAACGATTGCGCGCTGGTCGACTGCGCCGGCCATGATGAATCCGTCGATCCCCTGTACGAGGTAGGTGTCGATGTGATTCATGATTGTCTGCGCGTCGCCCTCGCCGTCGCGTACCAGCAGGCGCACTCCGAGCTCCTCGGCCTTCTCTTCAGCGGCATGGATGAACGCCTCGATGTACGGCGTGCCCGGATACTTGATCACCATGCCGAAGGTCAGCTGTTCCTCCTCGGCGGCGCCGCCGGCCTGAATGTGCTCACCGGCCGGCACCATAATCAAGACGGCGGCAAGCGCTGCGATTGACAGGTAACGTGCAACCACTCCCCAACTTTTCTTTTGCATCTCATTCCTCCCTTATTGCCGGGCCTGGGCTTCGGCAGTGAAGCCCGGCGCCCGCGAATGTAGTTTCATTAGCTCCTATGCTCGAGAGCTTCAAGCTGTTCCTTGTGCAGCAGATACCCTCGCCAGCGAATGCGGCCGCGGTCGAGCAGCAGCGCGACGAATATCAGCGCACCCTTGGATGCATAGATCAAGCTCGGACCAACACCGAGCAGGTTCAGCGAGTTGGAAAACATGCCGAGCAGCAGCGCGCCCCCGAGCATCCCGAGCGGGGTTCCCTTACCGCCCTGCAAGCTGGCCCCTCCCATCAGCGCTCCGGCAAACGAGAGCAGCACCATGCCCTCACCCATCGAGTTGGAGATGGACCCCTGTCGTCCGGCGGCGAGCAACCCTGCGACCGCCGCGAGCACGCCGGCAAGTACGAAGGCGTAGATCGTCATGCGATCGACGTTGATCCCGGAGACATGGCTTGCGCGCGCGTCCCCTCCGGCCGCCACGAAGCGCCTGCCGAACGGCGTATACTGCAATACCAGATTGAGGATGAAAAAGATAACCAGAATAAGCGGGATCGAGACCGGGATATTCCCCGGGAGTCGCCCGGCTCCGGCATAACGATACAGCGGGTCCAGCGGGAACAGCGAAAACGGGAAGATAAAGAGCAGGATTCCGCGTATCATGATCATGGTCGCCAGGGTCTGCAGGAGGGGGTTGATCTTCAGTTTGGCGATGCAAAAGCCGTTGAACCAGCCGAGCATGCCGCCGACGATCAGGGTAATCGCAATCGCGGTTACCGGTCCGACGATCTCCGGGAACTGTTGCATCGCCAGCAGCATCGCGATCCCGGGGGCGAAGCCGAGGGTCGATTCTATCGAGAGGTCCAGCTTACCGTTTATCAGCACCAAACCCTGCCCGAGCACGAGCATGCTCATAATCGCTGAGTGGTAGAGGATATTGACCACGTTCGCGTAGGACGCAAAGCGCGGGGTAACCGCCGCGTTGATCAGAAAGAATGCGGCGACAAGTACCCAGATCAGGTTCTCGATCAGGAACATCTGTATTCTGGTGCTACGTTTCATATCACGCCTCGATGTGTCGTGGTGTCACGCTCCTTGTTGTCAGCGTATCGGCTGCATCATCTTGCCCTGGATGGCCTTGTAGAGGCGCTCCTCCTGGAACTCGTGTGCCTGGAAGCTGCCGAGGATGCGTCCGTCGTGAACGACGACGATGCGATCGCAGATCTCAATCAGGTCGTCGAGCCCCGGGGAGGTTACGACGACCGCGCTGTTCGCGCGGAGCCCCTCGCGGATTATGCGCAGAATCCCGGCCTTTGCGGCGATGTCGATTCCCTTGGTGGGCTCGTCAAGCAGGAAAACCTGCGGCTCGGTAGAAAGCACCTTTCCGACCACGACCTTCTGTCGATTGCCTCCGCTCAGCTCGCTTACTTCCTGGTCAAACGAGGCGAAGTGCAACGCGAGCTGCTTGGCGAGCTCACGGGCGAGTTCACGTTCGCGCGCGCGGTCGATGAACACGCGGCCGGAGACGCGGCGTAGGGCGCTGAGCAGAAGGTTGGTCTTGACGCTGAGGGTGGTTATCAGCCCCTCATCGTCGCGTTCCTCCGGCAGGTAGACCACGCCGTGCCGCAACGCGACAGCGGGGCGGTCCAACCGCACCGGTTTGCCGTTGAGCCGTATCTCCCCCGCATCCAGGGGCTCGAGCCCGAAGATCGCCCGCAGGATCGAGCTGCGTCCGCTCCCGATCAACCCGGCGAGACCGAGCACCTCGTTCTCGGCGACACTGAAGCTGATCTCCGAGAAGCGCTCGGCCCGCGTAAGGCCGCGCAGTTCCAGCACCGGCGGCCGCTCGACCGGAGCGTCCGCAGAGTGCGGGCCGCCTGCCGGACTGCCTGCGGCGGCCGGTCCGATCGCGGTGCCCGGACGGCCCGGGGCGCCGGGCCGGAGCTCGCTTTCCTCGCCTACGATCAAGCCGGCCAGCGAGTCTTTGTCCACCTCCGCCCGTCTCACGGTGCCGATCGAGCGCCCGTCACGCAGCACCGTCATGCGGTCGCAGACCTCCAACAGCTCGTCGATGCGGTGCGAGATATGCAAAATCGTGCAGCCGGCTGCTTTGCGCTCGCGGATCAACTCGTAGAACAGCCCTTCTTCGCGCTCGGATAGCGAAGCGAATGCTTCGTCGAGAATGATGATCTCGGCCTGCTCGACGTAGGCCGCTTTCAGCATCAGGAGGATCTGCTGCAGCCCAATACCGAGGTCGCCGGCGCGCGTGCGGGGATCGAGGTGCAATCGGCCGCGGCGCAGAATCTCGTTGGCGCGGCGATGCATCGTCTGCCAATCCACCAGCAGTCCGTACCCGCGTCGCAGGTAGTCGGGGAGAAACAGGTTTTCGGCGACGGTGGCCTGCTGTACGAGCTGCGGCTCCTGGGGCACGATCGCCACTCCGGCTTTGCGGGCGCCGATGCGGGTGAGGCGACTGTAATCGTGTCCGTTGATCTGCACGCTCCCCGCGGAAGGCTGAACCAGGCCGGCGACGATACCGACGAGGGTGGTCTTCCCGGCACCGTTTTTCCCGATTATGCCGTGCGTTTCGCCGCGCTCTACCTCGAGGTCTACGTCCTGAAGCGCAACGGTGCCGGGGTAGAGTTTCGACAACCCCCTCAGGGTCAGGATGGGTTCTTTGGCGTTCGACACGCGCGGAATAATACCAAAAACCCCGAGAGGCCACAACTACTTCGGCTCAGGGCTGTTGTCAGCCGCAGGGCTGCCGTTCACCGCGGGCCGCTATTGGTCGCAGGGCCATTGCCGGCCGCAGCGGTTTTGCTCGCACAGTTGCCGCGCGGCGCGGAGTCACCGTTCGTCACGAGGCCGGCTCAGCGGATGCGATAATCCCAGGGGTCGGCGTCGTCACCGAGCGCGGCTTTGAGCTCTTCGCTCGCTTCAGTCAGTCCGCTCACAAGCTCATCCGGCAGACTCGTCCCGGCTGCGGCAACGTTCTGTTCGAGTTGGTCGGGCGAGCGCGCTCCGGCGAGTACCGCGGTGACCCCCGGCCTGGTGAGAAGCCAGGCGATCGCAAGCTGCGCCATCGACAGTCCGTAGCGCTCGGCGAGGCGGTGAATCTCAGCGATCGTGCGAAAGGTCAGCTCCTCGGCTCCGGGACCTCCGTGGCGCGCCTGCGGGCGCGACCCGGAAAAGTGCTTGGTACGTGCGCGGCCTTCAGGGACCTCGTCAGCGCTCCGGTATTTGCCGGTCAGCAATCCCTGCGCTATCGGGCTGTAACAGAGGATGCCGATAGCGCGCTCTCGGCATATCGGCTGGATGGTGAACTCCGCAGCTCGTGACAGCAGACTGTAGGCGACCTGATTGGTGGCGGGCTTGCCGTGTTTCAGCAGCTCGTCCAAGTCGGTCGGTCCGAAGTTGCAGACCCCGAAGGCGCGGATCTTGCCCTCCTGCTTCAGACGCTCGAAGCCGCCGACCGTCTCGGCCAACGGCACATCCCGGTTCGGCCAATGCTGCTGGTAGAGGTCGATGTAGTCGGTGCCCAAACGTTCGAGGCTCTCCTCGCAGGCCCGTCTGAGCTCCTCAGGGGTCTCCCTGCCCGGCGCGGGCTTATCGGCGATAACCGCCTCGTGTCGGCGGCCCTTGAGCGCGCGGCCGATCAGACGCTCCGAGAAGCCGTCGCCGTAAGCCTCGGCGGTGTCGAGAAAGTTCACGCTGTTGGCCAAAGCGGCATGGATGGTCGCGATCGAGTCGCTGTCGTCCTGCGGGCCCCAGTTACCCCCGCCGGCGAACGCCCAACACCCCAACGCCACCGTCGCTACCTGTAGGTCGGTTTGCGGTAGATTCCGGTACTGCATCTTGCCTCCTCCGGTACCCAGCATACACTACGCGCCTGGAGGAATGAAATCGGTCGGTGTCGCCCCCTGGGTATCGGTTCGGGTTTCCTGCTATGATCGCCGTATTCCAAGGGCGGAAGGGACGGAGGTGATGTGAAGATAATCGCGCTGCTGACCCGCAAGGGACGGCTCCGTATTACCCGCTATCGGCAGATCTTCTCAACGCTGGTGGCGCACGGTTTCGGTGAGATCGCGTATCAAACCGGCCTCGGCCGGGCGCTGCGCGTGCTCGGGAGGCCGTTTGCCGCGCGACGCGGTAGTGAGGAGCGCGTGGCCGGTGAGTCCGATACCTGGACTCGAATCAGGTTGGCGGTGGAAGAGCTGGGCCCGTCGTTCGTCAAGCTCGGACAGATCCTGAGCAACCGGCCGGATCTCATCCCTCGGCCATTGCAACACGAGCTCGAGAAGCTGCAGCGAAGCGTGCCGCCGTTTGCACCGCGCGAAGCCGTAGCGTTGCTCGAACGAGAGCTCGGGGCGCCGGTGACGTCGCTGTTTCGCGAGTTCGATCCCAAGCCGGTTGCCGCGGCTTCGATCGCCCAGATCCACCGCGCGGTCACTCACGAGGGTGTGACGGTGGCGGTGAAGGTGCAGCGGCCCAAGCTGCAGGAGATCGTGGAGGTCGATATCGCTATTCTGCGTGAGCTCGCGGAGTTGATCGAACGGCGCGTACCCGAGAGTCGCCGGTTCGGTCCCGCGGGAATCGTCGATGAGTTCGAGAAGGGTATGCTTCAGGAGCTCGACTTTCTGCGCGAGGCGGCGGCGATCGAGCGCTTTGCGACGCAGTTTGCCGGCGATGACCGAATCAAGGTACCGGCCGTCCATCGGGAGCTGACGAGCCGGCGGGTGCTGACGATGGAGTTCATCGAGGCCCGCCCGCTCTCGGGGTTCGTGTACGGCGAGCGGCGGTTAGGCAAACGCGGAGCGCAGATCGCCGAGCTGGGGGCGGATCTGACGCTCAGGCAGATCTTTGTCCACGGTTTCTTTCATGGCGACCCACATCCCGGCAATATCGTTGTACTGGACGACGGAAGACTCTGTTATCTGGATTTTGGCCTCACCGGAAGCCTGGTGCAGCGTGACCGCGAGGTGATCGGCGATATCCTGCTGAGCATCATCTCGCGCAACGAACAGAAGGCGGCCCGGGCGGTTGTGCGGCTTGCCGGCAGTCGAGATTTCGCGATCGCCCAAAGCATAGAGCGCGAGATTGCCGAGCTGATCACGCGCTTCCAAAGCGCGCAGGCGGGGGACTTCTCGTTCACGATGCTGCTCGGCGAGCTGACCGAGGTGCTCGTCGACCAGGGTCTCGGCCTTCCGCCGGACCTGTTTTTGCTTGTGAAAGCCTTGATCACGATCGAAGGCGTGGCCACCGGGCTCGACCCCGGGTTTGATTTCGCGGCGCGACTCGAGCCGTTTGCGCGCGATCTGGTGCGCGAGAAGTACGACCCCAAACGTACTGCAACCCGGGTGGCAACCACGGCCGGTGACTATGCCGAGCTGCTGCAGAGTTTTCCCGGTGACTACTATAAACTCGTGGACAGCATCGCTGCGGGGCGTGTTCGAGTCCGGCTGGATGAGACCACGCTTGAACCAATTCGCAAGACCGTAGTAGGAGCCGCTTCGATTCTTGTGTCCGCGCTGGTGCTTGGCGCGTTGATCATCGGGTCGGCGATTCTGGTGCACTCGGGTGTGCCGCCATTGTGGAACGGCGTGCCGGTTATCGGGATCGGCGGTTTTCTCGTAGCTGCGGGGGTGGGGCTGCGACTACTCGCCCGCACCCTGCGCGGCGAGGGGCTGTAACTGTGATCGGCGGGCGCTCACGATGGGCACAGGCGCGCCGGGTTGCTGATCTGCCCCGCTATAGGTGCGGCAGGAGCAGTGATACACCGAACAAGACGAGCACGAGGGCCCCGGCAGTCTCAATACCGATATGCAAGGCTTCACCCAACGGACCGTCGAAGGCTCCGAGGGTTCCCCGCTTGAGCACAATCGTCGCCACAGATACGCCGCTGAGCGTTAGGGCCATGCCGACCGAGAAAACCACCACCGCAAAGATGCCGAGCGATATCGCTCCGAGGGACAGGGCGAACAGCATGATCATCGCCGACCCCGGGCAAGGGATTACCGCTGAGAGGACGATGGCCGGAAGCAGCCCGACACGGTGCTTGAGACGTTCGATCAGTCCGAAGCGGTCTTCATGGTCGCCGGAGTGTCCGGTGTGTTGGGCGTGATCGCCGTGGTGCCGGTGCGAGTGGTCATGTGAGTGGCGAACCGCGTGACTGCCGCGCAGGTGCGCGAGCGCTTCGCGCAGCGTGGTGACCAGGATTACGATTCCGAGCGCCAGGACCATAACGGCGGTGATCAGGTTTAGAACGGCGCCTGAAGCGTCGAGCGTGGCGGTTACGGCCCCTTCAACGAGGTAATAGGCGGCGAGAATGATGACCACGGCGGTGCCCGAGTGCAGCACGGCAACCCCAATGCCGGCTAGAACGCCGTGACGCACCGGAGCGCTTCTGGAAACAAAATACGAGACCAGCAACACCTTGCGATGGCCGGGGAGGGCGGCGTGAACGAGACCGTAGACAAAGGCGATGAGCGCGATGATTCCAATACCGCGGTGAAACGGGATGGACTGATCGCCCGGCGCTGCTGACGGATCAGCCTCGCCGGCCGACCCCGCGCCCGGAGCTGCATGAGTGCGAAGGAGGGTTGCCACGCGAAAATGGAGCTCTCGCTGGCGTACTTCGAGCCAGGAGACAGCGCGCGGAAACAGAGCGCGAGATCGAGGAACGCTGACCCGGGGCCGTCGTCGGGTCTCGGTTTCCGCCCCCGGCTGAGCTTCAGGCGAGCGGCTGTACTCCCTTGCGGGGGCTTCGCTCGAGTCTCCCGGAGCCGGACCGCCGGTAAAGGGGTTGCGCTCAGCCGCCGCCGTGCACGCGACGCCGACCAGAATCAGAACGAGCACGACGAGGCGTACAACCGGCCTGCTGCGACGAGACTCTTCTGCTGCCATTACCGTATTTCTATCGGCGTTGAATCGAGATGACAATAGGCCCGCACCCCGGAGCAGCGCTTTCGCCGCAGATGGCCGCTTCCACCCCCGGATCGGCGCGTCTGTCGAGCCTGCCCCGGCCGAAGGCGAAGGCTGGCATTTGCGTGTAAGGCCTGGTATGCTGCGTTCTGATGACTACTACACACCGAATCTATCTACGTGAAGGGCCCGCGTTGGACGAGGTCGAAGATCAGTCGGTAGAGCTGATTGTGACCTCGCCGCCGTACCCCATGATCGAGATGTGGGACGCCCAGTTCGCCGAACAGGATCGCGCGGTTGCCGAGGCGCTTGCGGCGCAGGATGGCCTGCGTGCGTTCGAGGGCATGCACCGGCTGCTTGACGCGGTCTGGGCGGAATGCGCGCGGGTGCTCGTTTCGGGCGGGATCGCCTGTATCAACGTGGGCGATGCCACGCGCACAGTCGGGGGCGTGTTTCAGCTGTATACGAACCACGCCCGCGTCATCCGCGCCTTCGCAGAGCTTGGGCTACAGTCGCTGCCGGCGGTGTTGTGGCGTAAACAGACCAACGCTCCCAACAAGTTCATGGGCTCGGGCATGTACCCGGCGAGGGCGTACGTCACGCTCGAGCACGAGTACATCCTGATCTTCCGCAAGGGCGACAAGCGCACCTTCGATGAGCGCGCGAAGCGCCGCCGGCGGCAGAGCGCGTTCTTCTGGGAGGAGCGCAACGAATGGTTTTCGGATGTATGGTCGTTTAAGGGTGTGCGCCAGGAGCTCGGCGATGGGAAGCAGCGTGAACGCAGCGGCGCATTTCCGTTTGAGCTCGCCTACCGGCTGGTAAACATGTACAGTCTGCAGGGCGACACGGTGCTTGACCCGTTCCTGGGTACCGCAACCACAACCGCCGCCGGCATCGCCTCAGGCCGCCACACGGTCGGCTACGAGCGTGACCTGAGCTTCGTTTCCATGATCGACACCACGGTGACCACCGCCCCCGCTGCCGGAAACGCGCGCGGCGCCGAACGGCTGCGGGAGCACGAGGCGTTTGTTGCCCGGCGGGAGGCTGAGGATAAGCCGCTGAAACATCGTAACCGCTTTTTCGGCTTCGCGGTCATGACCCGCCAGGAGCAGGAGCTGCAACTCCCGGCCACATCCGGGGTGCGCGCGACGGAGCGAGCCGACACCAGGCTGGCTTATGAAGCCGAGCATCGGCCGTTGGAGCTGCGGGAGCCGCATGACTCGAGTGCAAGCGCTGCAGAGAGCGCGCAGAGCGCGCAGTGGGAGTTGCCGTTCGTGGAAGGCGGATGAGGGCATCAAAAAGATGACGACAAGCACCACAGCCCGACCGAATCGTCCCGCGCTCGTGATTCTCTTGTTATCGAGCGCCTACATTGCGATTACGCTCAACATTCAGGGATTCGTCGGGATGATGCCGTTGGTGCGCGCCGAGTTTACGATCAGCAGCGCGCAGGCGGGGCTCTATACCAGTTTCTA
>PUNW01000327.1 GCA_003552665.1 Spirochaetaceae bacterium
CGGGATACGGCGAAGCATTGGACTCTCGGCAGTTGAGCGGGCGCCCGCTCCTCTCGGCGGCCCCGGTGTACAGGGTTCGCGATCGCACCGGAACAGTCGCCTATATTCGCACGGCGGTCTACGACCGCTACGACGGGCGCACCTGGAGAAGGGCCGAACCGCCGGAGCGGTATGAGGCGAGCGGCACGATCAAGTCGGCGGCAGCGGCCACGCCTGCAGCGCCGCCGCGAGATACGCCGGCCGCGCCGCCTGCAGACACTCCGGCCGCGCCGCCGGATGTGGAGCTCGAAGTGCTGGCGGATTTCCTGACCTGGATACCGCATACGCTCGACACTGCTCACCTGCAGATAGACCGCCACCCTACGCGCGGCGTTGTGCACCGGGAACGCGAAGAGGAGGCGGTCGGCACGGGAGCCTTCCGCGGAGGGCTTTCCAGCGGGCTCAAACCGGATGCACCGCTTCTGGCGGGAGAGACCGTATATCTCTGGACCGAACGCGGGCGAGGCGACCGGAGCGATCGTGAGGCCGAGCTGCCAATGCAGCTGCCTGAGCGACTCCGCACCGATAACCAGCCGGACCGGACACGGAGCCGGTATCTCCAGCTGCCCGATGACCTTCCGGTAAGCGTGAAAGAACTGGCAGAGAAACTTCGGCGTGACGAACCGGAGGGAACCGTCGCCGCGATTCGCTCCGAGCTCACCACGGCAGGAACGTATAGTCTCGACCCTCCGCCCGTGCCACCCGATCAGGATCTCGTTGCTGCGTTTCTCGAGGGCGGGCGAATCGGGTACTGCGTGCAGTTCGCCACCGCTGCGACGGTGCTCGCCCGCGCCGCCGGCATCCCCGCGCGCTACGTTACCGGCCATGTCGTGCCGCGGGCGCCGCCTTCCGAGGCGAAACAGGGGCGCATAGTCACCGGGCTGACCGCTCACGCCTGGGCGGAGGTTTTCGTCGACGAGCGCTGGAGAGTGCTCGAAGCGACCCCGATCATCACCAGCGCGCTCAGCCGCGAAGAACGGCGTCTGCCGGACTCCGCTCGGCTGCAGATCAGCGACGACTCACTCACTCGCAGTCATCTGGAAGCGCTCGGCTTCGCGCCGCCGCGCCGCGTCGGAACTCTGCAGCGCGCTCGTGACGCTATCAGCGTGGCGGCGCCGGCGGCAGCGCTTGTTCTGCTCGCAGTTGCGCTCACGATCGGAGTAGCGCGATCGCTCCGGCGCGCGCTCGCGCCGCCTGAGGAGGGCACCCGGCGCCTCCTGGCGGCGGCGGCCGCCTCCGCCCCGGCCGAAGCGCACCCCGGCCGGGTGGGCTGGAGCGGCTGGGAGCGGGCGAGCGCTGTGCAGCTCAGCGCTTCATCCGCGCGAGGCCGCGGGCGAGTTCGGTACGCGCACCTCGCTCGCGTGCGCAAGATCGCCCACCGTTTGGCCTTTTGCCCTCCACAGACCGTTCGTCCGCGACACGAGGCTGCAGCCCAGCCGGATCGCGAGCTCGATCGCCGCTTCCTGCGGGCATTCGTGCGCAGACTAAAAGCGAGAAGCTGAGCGCTGAGCTACAGGCCTACGTGCTCGGCGTAGATGCTGAGGGCATGGGCTTCGTCGCGTGCACCGCGCACCAGCGCGCGCCCGTCGGCGAACAACGTGAGGTCGAAAACGGGGGTTGTCAGCCGCAGCACGCCGTCCCGGTCGCGCACTTCGCCTGCCTCGGCAAGCTGTTCCGTCATGCGCGCAAGCGAAAGCGAGAGGCGCTTCGGCGGGTTGATCTGAATGGTGTCCTGCCCGCACAGCACCCGGATGCGTGTCGGCCGCGGCGCATCCAGATGCTGAAACTCGCGCCGGCCGCAAGCCCGGCAGTCGGGGTTCCGCTTCAGCCCTACCACGTCGCTGCGGCCGCGCCACAGGTCAACGATCAGCACGGTTTCGCGCGGCGGGGCTCCAACCAGCAGCTTCAGCGTTTCGGCTGCCTGCGTGTTCGCGATGACGCCGGTTGCCGGCGCGAGCACGCCGGCGGTGGAACAGGTCTCCACCGTCCCGGGTTCCGGCATGGGGCCTACGAAGCATTCCAGGCAGGCTGTCCGCCCGGGGATAATGCCGGCGCTCATGCCGTACGCGCCGAGCGCGCCGCCGTAGACCCACGGAATGTCGTGTTTGATACAGGCGTCGTTTACGAGGTAGCGCAACTCGAAATTGTCGCCGCCGTCGACAACCACATCAACATCAGCAATGAGCTCCTCTACGCAGAAGGGGTCTACCTCCCGCACGATGCCTTCGACTGTGATCTCGGAGTTGACCGTTCGCAGGTAATCCGCAGCCGCCGCGGCTTTCGGGCGTGCCTCGCGGGCGTCGGCCTCAGTAAAAAGCACTTGGCGCTGCAGATTGGACAGGTCCACGATATCGCGGTCTATGAGCCGCAGATACCCCACTCCGGCTCGCGCGAGCGCGTTGGCCGAGACGCTGCCGAGCGCGCCCAACCCAACTACCGCCACGCGTCCGGCTGCAATCCGTGCCTGCCCCGCTTCGCCGATCCCGCGAAACCGCATTTGTCGCGAATACCGCTCGTTCATACTTGCCCTATCGTTCATCTGCAGGGTAAGAATAGAAGAAGCAGCCCCAAGCGACAAGAGCAAGGTCAAAAGCAAGGTGAGCAACGTGTGCGACAATAGCAACCTGAGCAAACCGGCAGACGTAGGAAGCACTCCATGAAGGTACAATCGCTGAACGAACAGAGTCATATGGTCCCGGACGATGTCATGAAGGCGGCGGTGTACCGGCGCTACGGGTCCGCGGAAGTGCTGAAGGTGGACGAGCTTCCGAGTCCGAAGCCTGATCCAATTGAGGTGCTTGTGCGCGTGCGTGCGGCGAGCGTGAATCCCATCGACTGGAAGATCCGGCGCGGTGATCTGAAGTTTCTCACGCGGCGCCAGTTTCCGCGCGTCCCCGGAGCGGACCTGTCCGGCGAGGTAGTCGAGTGCGGCTCCGCGGCCGTGGGGTTCGAGGTCGGGGACGAAGTGTTTGCGATGGTTTCCCCGTTGGAAGGCGGCTGCTTCGCCGAATACCGAACCGTCCCGGTCAATCTGTTGGTGAGAAAACCGGACGGGCTGAGTCATTCCCAGGCGGCGGCGGTTCCGCTGGCAGCCCTGACGGCGCAGCGCGCGCTCGCGCTGAAACCGGATCTGGGCCCGGCAAGCACTGTACTGATCAACGGAGCGTCCGGCGGAGTCGGCACCTTCGCGGTCCAGCTTGCACATCGCATCGGCTCCATGGTGGTAGCGGTAAGCAGCGAGCGCAACCGCGACCTCGTGCGCGAGCTCGGCGCCGGTGAGGTTATCGACTACACTCGTGAGCCGGTCTTATCGCGAGTCGACCGCTATGACCTGATACTCGATGCGGTCGGGAGCCTCCGTTATCGCGTGGCGCGGCCCTGTCTTGCTCCCGGCGGCGTGTTTGTGACTCTGCTTCAGGAGCCGCGCAAGTACTTGGAACGAATTGCGGCGGTTTTCAGCCGTGCACGCCGCATGCGGATTATCATTGTGGAGCCCAGTCGCGAAGGGCTCGAACAGCTCGGCGCGCAGCTCGAGCGCGGCGAGATCAGGCCGGTGGTAGACACGGTTTACCCGCTCGAGCAGAGCGCCGCGGCGCATCAACACAGCGAAAGCGGACGCGCGCGCGGTAAGATCGTGGTCGAGCTCTGAGGCCCGGCTGTTCTTGGACCTTCACGCTGGGCTTCTTCGCCCGGGAGTTCCTGACCGTTGAGACTGCCGCGCACGGCCTCCCATTCGCCGCGAAGCGCAGACTCGAGCTCACGCATTGCTGGCGCATCCTCGCGCTTCGCGGCGGCGCTCAGATGTTCAGCAAGCTCCTCCAGCCTGCAAAAACGCATGTTGGCGGCCACGCCTTTGAGGGTATGCGCGGCTTCGCGAACCTGCTGCGTGTTCCCGTCCCGCACTCCCGCCGCAGCCTGCCCAATACCCTCGGGAACCCGCTGCAGAGCGATCTCGACAAGCTCGGCGTATACATCAGGGTTGTGATTGAAGGCCTCAAACAGCCCCTCGCGGTCGAAGCTCGGTTCGTCAGCGGCGGTGTCGGGGCATCCCCGGTCAGACAGCACGGTACTCCGTGTTGGTTCAGCGCTCCCTCTCGAGCCGAGGAGCAGCCGTTGCAGCACGTCCCGCAGCGCGGGGCCTTCAAGCGGCTTGGTTAGAAACTCGTCCATCCCGGCCGCGAGGCAGCGAGCACGCTCCTCGCTGCAGGCGTCGCCGGTGAGCGCGACGATTGCGCTGCAGCTCGATCCCGTCTCGGCTTCGTTCTGACGTATGCGGCGCGCGGCTTCAACACCGTCGAGGCCGGGGATGTGCGAGTCCATCAGGATGACGTCGGGGACCCGCTCCGCGGCGATCTCAACCGCCTCGCGCCCATCGCGCGCTTCCAGGACCTCAGCCCCCGGCAAGAGGTAGCTGAGCAGCGCTTTGGTGAGCGTCACGTTTGTCGGCGCGTCCTCCACGATCAACACTACCGGCTGCAGTGAAGCTGTCGGAGGAATCAGGGCTACGGCATCCTCCTCGCCACCGTCCGAGCGCTCCTCACAACCCGGCTTGCCGGCGCCGAGCCTTTCGGCCACGCAGTCCAACAGCTGCGAGGCGGTTACCGGCTTCGTCAGCGTGCAGCAGATCTCAAGCTCATCCAGCTCAGACTGCAGTTGGTGCTCGGCGTAGACTTCGTGAGTGAGTATTACCGGGAGGTCTTCCCCGTTCACACCAAGCCTGTGTCGAAGCTCGCGCACGAGCTGAATGCCGTTCATCTCCGGCATCCGATAGTCGATCAAAGCCAGGTCGTACGGTATTGCCTCGTGTTCGCGGCGGGCGGCAGCGAGCGCTTCTATCGCCGCTGCTCCGCTCGCAAACTCCGAGCACTCCGCGCCCCAGCGCGTGAGATAATCGCGCACAATTCGCCGGCAGGCCGCGTTGTCGTCAACCACAAGCGCTCGCGCCGCTTTCGGAAGTTCCGGCGCGCCCTCCGGAGCGCGGCGCTCGACCGCGACTTCCAGCTCAAACCAAAACAGCGCCCCTTCGCCCGGTGTGCTTTGAACCTCCAGCCGGGCGCCCATCTTCTCCACCAGCGTGCGTGCAATCACCAGTCCGAGCCCGGTACCGCCGAAGGTACACGTGCTCGATGCATCCCCCTGCGTAAAGGCGCTGAACAGCTTGACCTCGTCTTCCGCGCTCGGTGAGCTTCACGGCATTGCTGAGGAGATTGACCAGCACCTGTTTCAGTCGCACCTCGTCCACAACGGCAACGCGCGGCATCGCCGGGTCCGTGAACAACAGCAGCTCGATTCCCTTGCGCGCGGCGGGGTATGCGACGATCTCACAGGACTGCTCCAGCATCCGAGCCAGGTCAGTTGAGTGCGGATCAAGGTCCAGCTTGCCGGCCTCTATCTTAGACCAAACTTCTTCCCGGCTATCAGACATAATCCGTTCTGAGAATAGCAATTGCAGATAGAACGCCCTGCACGGTTCTGGCTACTCAGCCTACCGCGATGAAGGAATGTGAGTTACAGGCTTACGCCGAGAAGCTCGAAGGCACGGCACTGAAGCGGCGTGGCGGCGGTAAGCTGATAGAACCGACAACCGGGAGCATCTGCCGGCTCGATGCGGTTCTTTGTGAGCGTGGCGAGGTCGGCAAGCAGATCGGAGAAGCTCTGTACCGGAAGGTCCTCGTCGCTGCGTTTGCGCCGGTCTTTGCGCCGCGCCCGCGGCGAACGCTCAGCCGGGGCGACCACCGATGCACGCCGCGGTGCGGCATCTCACCCCCTGCGGCTCACGCGACTTATTCCGATGATGCCGGCGGCCTCACCGCTCGCGGCTCGGTACGGTATCTTCGTGGTCTCGAGCAGCACCTCACGCCCGTCCGGGAAGCGCGCCCACTCCTCAAAGGTCTGTCGCTCCCCAACTTGCCAAACCCGCCGATCCTGCGACCTGAAATACTCGGCCCGTTCCGGCTCAAAGAGCTCATAGTCGGTCCTGCCGATAATCTCCTCGACCGGCAGTCCCACATACTGCGCGCAGGCCTCGTTACAGCGCAGCCAGACCCCCGCCGGATCCTTGACAAACACCATCTCGTCGAGCGTGCAGATCAGCGCTTCGATCAAGGCCGACTGCCGCTCCAGATCCTGCTCGGCGAGCTTGCGGTCGGTGACGTCACGGCCAACCGACTGAATCTCGCGCAGTCTGCCCTCGGAGCCCAAGAGACGATAGTCGGTCCAGCGCTGCCAGCGCAGCTCACCGTCAGGCCCGTCCACCGTGTGCTCGTAGGTCACCGAGGCCCGCTGCTCATACGAAAGCTTGGCGACGTTGCTGCGCACAGTCTCATGGTCGCACTCAGGGATTAGACTTAGGAACGAGGTTCCGATCAGATCGTCAGCCTTGAGCGCAAACGCGCGGCAATAGGCGTCGTTTACGTAGGTGAGGGTCAGGTCCGGTGTGAAGCGGCAGATAAGCTCTTCCTGAGTATCCAGGACCGACTGCAGCTGCCGACGGGTTTCGTCGAGGCGCTCGGCGGCGTGTTTGTACGCTGAGATATCCTTCCAGATAATTGCGATATGCGCAATCTCGCCCTGCCCTCCGAAGACCGGAGACATCGTAAGCTCCTGAACGACGCTGTCGTAATCATGCGCGTCTTCAGGCTGCAAGCGGCCATCACGCGGAATGACCAACTCAGGAATGTGCACCCGCTCTCCGGCGTAAACGCGGTCGATCTCATCCTTGAGATCGGCCCGTTCCGCAGCCAGCAACTCGGTGAACACGTTGTAGCGTTCGCCAAGCGCATCACGGTCTGCAATACCGGCCATATCCAGAAAGGCCCGATTCGCTGTCGTGAGGGTCCCGGCAGTGTCGCAGATCACAACCGGATACGGCATTTGATCCACAACCTGCCAAAGCAGGTCTTCGGCACCGCATCCGTCGTCGCCGGGTTCGCGTGGTCTTGTATCAAACACGCTCAGCGCGGTGCGCACGGTCGCACACAGCATCGCCTGACCGCAGTCTTTCCGGAGGTAGCCGTATGCCGGCAGCATTTCCGCGTTCGGCAAAAGCTCATCCTCAGCGCCCGAGGACAGGAACACCACCGGCAGCTCGCGCAACTCGAGGATAGCTTCGCCCACCTCAACCCCGCTTATCCCGTCTCCAAGGTCGAGATCCAGCAGCACGAGGTCTATACTCGGCAGGTCGACCACGCGTTCCACGGCCTTGAAACCGTTTCGCACCGTGACCACCCCGTAGCCGTGCTCCTCCAGCGCCGCACCGAGCTCGGCCGCCGCCGCCGGCTCATCATCGACTATGAGGATCGTCTTCTCTGCAGTACCGTCCATCGCACCGATTTTAGCCCCTTTTCCATGATTTGGCGAATCCTTTTCCACGCCTTGCCGCCAATCATAGCTCGCTGCGCGGGAAGCGCAGGACAACCTTGCCGCCGTTCCCGCGGTCAATCGTCACGGTTCCCTTGAGCTGGTCGGTGAGCTGCTTCAGCAGTTGCAGCCCGAAGCCGGCGGCTGTGTCGATCTGCATCGAGTCAGGGAAGCCTGCCCCGTTGTCTGCGACCGAAAGCTCGAGGCAGTCCCCCCGCAGGCGGCCGGTTATCTCGAGTCGTCCGTTCGAGACATCCGTGTAGGCATACTTCATCGCATTCGTCACCAGCTCATTCAGAATGATCCCTAACGGCGACACGGTGTCCGGCTTGAGTGCCACCTCGTCGATATCGATCGCGAGCTCGAGGTCTTCGCCATGCGGAAACGCGTTTACAATCTCATGTGCCAGCCGCGGCAGGTACTCCGTAAGCGAGACCTCGTGCACGTCGCCGGCCTGATAGAGGGTGTCGTACAAGAGCGTCATGCTCTGCAGCCGCCTGCCGGCATCATGCAGTGAAGCCGCCGCTTCGGCATTGGCAGTGCTCTCGGCCTGCAACGCGAGCAGCCCGATCACCGCGCTGATGTTGTTCTTGACGCGGTGCTGCAGCTCGCGCAGCAACAACGCCTTTTCTTCCAGGAGGTCGACAACTCGCTTCTGCGCTTCCTTTTGCTCGGTGATATCGAAGATCAGCGAATAGAGCAACTCCCGTTCCTGATACGCAACCGGGCCGCTGTAGACCTGCACATCGCGAACCGAGCCGTCGGCCCTGCGGTGCCGAAACTCAAAGTAGCTGCGGAGCTTGGTGCGGGCCCGCTCCATCTCCGCCTTCACTTCCTCCGGCGTAAGCGTGTTGATCTCGGAAATTCGCATCTGCAACAGCTCGTTTCTGCTCCATCCATAGTAGTTGCAAGCTGCAGGGTTCGCCTCAACAATGGCGCCGTCGGCGGGGTCAATCAGCAGCATAACCGCGTGGTTGTTCTCGAAGAGACTGCGAAACTGCGCCTCACGCTCGGCCAAGGCGCGCCGTTGCCGGTACTCCTCGGTCACGTCGCGAAACACCATCACCACGCCCAGCGCCTCCCCATCCTCCAGCTTGATCGGCGCCGCACTGTCAGCGATCTGGCGTTCGGTTCCGTCACGCGAAATCAGCCCGGTATCGTTAGCGAGCCCGACGACGATGCCTTCGGTGAGAACCCGCTCCACAGGATTGGGAACCGGCTCGCGCGTCTGCGTGTCCACAAGCTTCAGAACGCCCCTGATGTGCCGCCCGTACGCTTCTGCCTGATCCCAGCCGGTCAGGCGCGCCGCCACCGGGTTCATTCGCGTCACCCGTCCGTCAATATCGGTCGTGATTACCGCATCGCCGATCGAGTCGAGCGCAGTCGTCACATAGCGCTCACGCTTTCGAATCTCCGCCTCGGCGTTACGCGCATGAATCAACCGGCCGAGCTGTCCGGCAACCGATCGCACCAGATCCCGCTCTTCCGAAAGAAAGCCATCTTCCTGAGGGTTCGATTCAGCGTTGAGGTTGCACAGCTCGAGCCGGCCCACGCGCTCTTCGCCCGCAAGGATCTCACAGCTGAACACCCCCTCCCCGCCAGACGCGCTGTCTTCTTTGTCCGCACCCTCGGCGGCGCACTCATCCGGCCACGGGGTTGTGCTTACAAAGCGTCGAGATCCATAGATGAGCTGCGCCGCGGTTCTATCCGGGTGCTGCATGCCGGTGGGGAGGGTCTCAACCACCCGCTGCAATGCGGTCTCGAGCGGGAGCGACTCGTCGCCGCACAGCCGCGAGACCGAATACAGGCAGTTCAACTCTCGCACGCGTTCGATGAGCTGATTCGATAGCCTGTGGTAGTGTCCTTCCCGTCGACGCAGTTCGGCGTTCAGGGCCTTCAGCTGCCGCTTCTCTCGGGAGAGCCGCAGCGCCGTCTCAACCGAGCGCAGCAGGACCCATTTTCCCGAGTCCTTGAGGATGTAGCCATAGCTCTCAACCTGTTCGGTCCGCCCCACATATTCGGGCTCGTCATACGCGCTCAGAAATACCACCGCTATCTCATGATCCGCGGTGATTCGCCGTCCAACCTCTGCCCCGTCGATTCCCGTGCCGAGGTCGATGTCGAGGAGCGCAAGGTCGAACCCGTACTCGCCGTTCTCAATAAGCTTTAGCGCCCGCATCCCGCTGTCAGCATGGAGGACGGTGTAGCCTGCGTCGTTAAGCTGCTTGCTGATGGCCACGGCGACCACTGCGTCGTCTTCAACCAGAAGCAATACGCCTTTTTCGCTCATTTTCACTGCCGCCAAGCATACCGCAGCGAAGCCCCCGCCGCTACCCCGCAGGCCGGAACTGACCCGCACCGTGTTGGTGTTATCCTGAAGCGGTAGCGCAGGAGGTCTCGCGGCGGCTCAAAGCCGTTTTTTTCGCGCGTTCGACAGGCCTAACCCACTTGCCTTTGCAGATATTTGTAAATACAATTATTCTAGCGTACAACAACTGGAGCGCAACGAATGCAGCGCGGTGAATACGGCGCGCCTTCAGCAAAACAGGAGCACAGTGATGAAACACTACGACATCATTCTGATCGGCACCGGCCAGGCAACCGGCACTATTCTTGGAGAGCTACTTGACCGCAACCTGAGC
>PUNW01000253.1 GCA_003552665.1 Spirochaetaceae bacterium
CGGCCTGATAGCGGCGGAGCGTGTCCGCCTGCATCTGGTCCGGGTCGTCGGGATGTGAGTTATACGGGCAGTCAGCGACAACCTCGATCGGCGGCATCAGCGCGGCAAGCGCGCGCGCGGCGGTCGACTTCGCGGTACCTTTGTGCCCCTGAATCAGCACACCCCCGACGCCGGGGTCGACAGCGGCCACTAACAGAGCGGTCTTCAGCGCATCTTGGTCGATCAGGGCGGAGAACGGGTATATGGTCATACTATGGCTTGAAAGATAGTACGCCGATTGAGTGGGGTCAAGACAAATCACGACGGCGCTGGTATAGTAGTAGCACTGCGATACAACCGTTGTCTTCAAGGAGCTGCATACACAGGTGGATTTCGCTCAGGCAGATATCGCCGAACGCTTGGACACTGCCGATTCGGGAACGCTGGATTCGTTGTCGTTCGGCGTCGTCAAGATGGACCTTAACGACGTAGTTCTCGACTACAACGACGCCGAGTCGCGGCTGTCGGGATTATCGAAGGAAAGCGTTGTCGGCCGAAACTTCTTCACTCAAGTAGCTCCCTGCACCAATAATTTCATGGTCGCCGAGCGTTATCACGAGCATGATGTCCTCGACGAGACTATCGAGTATGTTTTCACCTATCGCATGCGGCCGACCAAGGTTCGTCTGCGTATGCTCAAGGACGTTCGGCGCAACTATCAGTACATGCTTGTGGAAGCGCTGTGATCGGATCTCGAAACGTCAATGCAATACCGGTCTGACGACGTCGAAAAACTGCTCCAGTTCCTGTATCTCGCTCCGCTTGCGCTCCTGGAGCTGCAGCGCGATGGTGAGATCGTGATGATGAACGCCTTCGCGGCTCAGTATCTCATGCCGATCAGCGGCGGGCGTATGACGAACTTCTTCGATGTTCTGCGCCCGCATGCTCCCGAGATCGTGGACACTATCGCCGCGTTCCGACCTTCCAGCGGCTCAGTCTTGAACAACCGGCGAATCTCGATCGCCGCGCCCGGCCGCGAGGGAGCGCCGCTCTACTATTCGCTGACGGTGGAGAAACTGGAGGATAACTGCCTGATGGTCGCTCTGACGGATGTGACCGAGGCGGTCGAGCAGGACGCACGGATCAAACAAGCGATTGAGCAGGAGGCGGTCCAGCGCGGAAAAGCCGAGCTTGCGGCGAGCGTGCTGCATGACATCGGCAACGCTATTACCGGAATCGGGACTACGGTGGCTCGATTGCTCGGAGGCGAAGCCTGGTATGAGGAAACCGCCCTCCGACGGCTCGAGGATTATCTCCGTGATAATCTCACCGGTCTCGAAGACGTGCTCGGTGCCGGCAAAGCAGATGCGCTACTCACCTATCTCGGCGAAATCCGTAACGCGCTGCACGACCGTGCTGCGGAGCTGGAGAAGGATTATGCCCGATTGGCTCAGATCACCACCCACATCTCGGAGCTTCTGTCACTGCAACGCACCTACGCGGACGAATCCCAGACGTACTCCTCCTCGATGCAGTGTGACCTCGTGCAGGTGCTCGAAGACGCGATCTCGATGCAGGCCGCAGGGCTCGAGAAGCGCTCGGTTGTGGTACAACGGCGCTACCCGCAAAAGGCGGTGCGCATCTTCGGCGACCGCACCAAGCTCGTTCGGGTGTTCGTCAATCTGCTGCGTAACGCCTGTGAGTCGTTCGACCGCAACGCAAGACAGACAGCGCGCCGAGACCAAGCGGAGAACACGATCGAGATCGGCGTCTCGATCCTGACCGGCCCACGAGCACAGGTTGTAATCAGCGATAACGGCTCAGGCTTCGAGCCTGAGCGCAGCGACCAACTGTTTGACAGCGCATCCAGTAGCAAGAGCTCGGGAGGCGGCATCGGGCTCGCGGTCTGCCGCCGAATCGTAGCCGCGCATAATGGTACCATAGAGCTCACCAGCGAGGGCCCCGGTCAAGGCGCTCGGGCCGTCGTCGAGCTTCCGTTCAAGGCCACTGAGACCACAGACCACATTGATCACAATCACCAAGAGGCGTGAATGAATAGCAACGCATTCAACAGACGGGTGTTGATCGTCGACGACGAAGAGACGATTCGGGACAGCTTCCGGGAGATTCTGGTGCCGCGCCGCAGACGGCACAGCGGCATCGAGCAGGCCGGCGCGGAGCTGTTCGGCGAGCGCGGGAAGCCGTCACGTGGACTCGAAGTGTTCGATTTCGAGCTCGATGAAGCGGCAGACGGACAAAGCGCGGTCGAGCTCGTACGGGCCGCGGTGGATACCGGCAGCCCGTACGCCGCGATCTTCGTTGATGTGCGCATGCCCGGATGGGACGGCCTCGAGACGGTCCAGCACATCCGCCGCTTCGACAAGCGCGCCGAGATTATCTTCGTCACCGCCTACAGCGACTACTCGATCGAAGAGATCGTGGGTCGTGCCGGGGCGAATGTGGGGTATCATACCAAGCCCTTCGCGCCTGAGGAAATCCGCCAGATCGCCACCAAGGCCGTCTACGACTGGAACAAGACGCGCTCGCTGGAGGAGCTGATTCAGATCATCGCTCACCTGCGCGCGGACCAGGCCGAGGTACAGTCGCTGCTGAACAACGTGCTGCACCAGGTTACCGAACTGATAAGCTCCAAGTCGGCACTGATCGCTACCGGGTCACCGGAGACCGGTTATCGTAAGCTCATAGCGATCGGTGCGCTCGCCGACGAACAGCTGGCAGCCGAACATCTCCAGGAGTTGCCCCCGATTGCCGACGGGCGAATCTATCAGACCGAAACTACGATCTATCTGCCGCTGCATAAGTACAACATCATTGCGCTGTTCGAAGGCGGCCGCAATCAGCTCAACAGCGACCGGTTGTACATGGTGCAACTGTTCCTCGAGCAGGCGGCGCAGGTCGTCCAGAACGCTGAGCTGCAGGAACAGCTGCTCAGACAGGAGAAGCTCTCAGCTGTCGGGAAAGCGGTCAGCATGATCGCCCATGACCTGCGCTCGCCGCTGAGCGGCGTGATCTCGCTCGTTGAGCTAATGGAACGCACCGGTTTCGATCAGGATGAACTGAAGCGCAATTTCCGGGAGATCAGAACAGCGCTGAACAACGCGATGGAGATCGTGAGCGATATCCTGGACTTCACGAGACAGGGGCAGCTTTCGCGGAATCTCATATCTTCGCAGGAACTGCTGGAAGAGGTGCAGCTCAGCCTCGCGGACATATTCGCCCAGGCCGGGGTCACGACCGAGGTCACAACGGCGGCCAGGTTCACCTTTCTCGGTGACAACAGCAAAATGCGGCGCGTGTTGATCAATCTCACCCGCAACGCATGTGAAGCATTTCGCGCATCCCAATCCGACCGCCGCATTGCTCTGTGCACCGACTACGAGGACGGGTACGGTGTCTTTCGGGTCGCCGATAATGGGCCGGGGATCTCACAATCGGCGCGGGAGGACTTGTTCGTCCCGTTCGCCGGAAGCGAGAAGCACGAAGGCACCGGACTCGGGCTCGCGATCGCCGAGAGCTTCGTGCAGGCCCACGGCGGCGAGATCGAGTATGAAACCGGTGACGGCGGTACGGTGTTCACGATCCGCATCCCGGCCGACCGCGCCGGCGATGAGCACTAGAGGCGTATCGGGGGGCGCAATGCTGGACAGTCGCCTGCGGGGTTACAAAGAGGTTTTCTTCGCACCGCTGACTCGCTGGGCAGGGAACGTCCCTCCACTCGTGCTGACCGCTGTCGCGCTTGCCTGCGCGCTACTCTCGGCATTGCTGGCCGGCGGCGGATTCACCCTGGGAGCGTTGGCCTGCTGGATTCTCAGCCGGGTGTTCGACGGGCTCGACGGCGACGTGGCCCGCTACCGCGGCCGGCAGACCGACCTCGGCGGGTACCTGGATATGATGGGTGATGTGGTCGCGTATACGCTGATTCTGACCGCCGTCACGGCGGCTGCCGATAGCCCGCCCTGGGGGGCTCTCGCCGTTGTGTTCGGCTGCTTCTATATCAATATAACCAGTTGGGCCTATCTCTCGGCCGTGCTCGAGAAGCACCAGGCGGACCGGCCGGCGCAAGCGGCCGGCATCACCACCGTTATGATGCCCGGCGGACTCGTCGAAGGGGTCGAGAGCATGCTGTTTGTTGCGCTTGTGCTCCTGGTTCCCTCCGGCATTCTCGGCCCCCTGTTTCTTGCGTTCAGCGTGCTGGTCGCCATTACCATCGCTCAGCGCGTGCTCTGGGCCTGCCGCACCCTCGCCTGAAACCGGCCCGGCCGAGAACTGCCCCGCTGCACGCCATCTCCGCGGCTGGACGAAAAAGGGCCCCGGTTGCGAGCGACGCCCGAACCGGGACCCAAGAAGGGAGGTATCCTAATGCTTGGGGCTATAGGCTGCTTTTCCTATCGATATTAGTATATCTTTTTAGCCTCGGTGTCAACCCCTTGGGCTTGCCAAACGATGCCTGACATGTTCAAATGGCCCGATGATTGACGGCAAGCCTTCGAGACCGGTTGTGCACGCGGCGCTGTTCGATATGGACGGCCTCCTGTTTGACACCGAGCGGCTCTCGCTCGAGCTCTGGGATACCGTGCTGGAGCAGCACGATTACCAAGTGGACCCGGAAATCCTCGAGCGCACAATCGGGCGCTCGGAACAGGTTACAAAGCAGCTCCTCGTCGATGCGCTCGGTGCCGGGTTCCCTTACGAGCGGGTGGCGGCACTTTTCGCCGAGCTGGGGCGGGAACGCATCGCCGCCGATGGGGTCCCCCGCAAACCCGGAGCTGTGCACCTCCTGGAGTTCCTGGCCGCCGCCGATATCCTGCGGGCGGTCGCAACTTCGTCGCCACGAGCCACCGCTGAATACCTGCTCGAGCAGGCCGGGCTCCTCGGTCACTTCCAGTCTGTGATCACCGCCGACGACGTCAGTCACGGCAAGCCTGCCCCGGATATCTTTCTCAAGGCCGCCCACAGCCTCGGAGTGCCGCCGCCGCACTGCGTGGTGCTCGAAGACTCTCCGGCCGGCATCCGCGCCGCTCACGCCGCCGGTGCCCTCCCGATCCTGATCCCGGACCTCGTCGCGCCGGACGACGAAATACGAGCGCTTTGTTTCGCCGAGTGCAAGGACCTGTACGAAGCCCGCGAGCTAATCAGCGAGCACCTGCATTTGAGCCCGCCGGCGGCGAACGCTACCGGCGAACACCCCCGCCGGCGTTAATCGATCAGGTCTTCCACCGCACCGTACAGCTCGTCATCCTGCTGAATTGCCGTCACGATTTCGTTGAACCGCATCACCTCGAGGCCCTCGTCGCGAACCACAGTCTGCATCCGCTGCTGCGCTTCGTGCTCGAGGTCGACCAGCTCATGGAGTAGCTCATCGTACGCATCCTCCTCGGCTTCGCTTACGTCCTCCGGCATCCGGAGCTGAGGGTTGAGCGACGCCGCGTGGATCTCCTGGAAACGTTGCTGGTCGAGCTCGGTGTCACTGACCTCGAACTCAGGAGGCTGTTGCGGCGTCTGCGGCGACAGCTGCCCCTCGGTGCCGTCCTGTGCGCGCAACTGCGGCACACTCAGCGACACAACGAGAGCACAGACCAGACCGAGCTTCCTCGCCTGAAACATTCCTCTCTTCACACCAAGCTCCTTTTGGTTGTATGCTATGCAGTGAGGGATTGTACACGCCGGAACATTTAGTCTACGCGGAGTCAGGACGTGTTCTCGAGCGGCTCTTCCATAGGGTCGTCCGGAAGAGGCTCGTCCAACTCCCCCTCGACGGGTTCGCACGCTGCCAAAGCGTAGGCTGTAAGGATTATGAAGATGAGCGCCGGGAGATTACGCACGGGTGTACCTCCTCATCACGAATTGTACGGTACTAAATCAAGTTCGGGCCAGTGTCGACGTACTGTCAAGGTTTTGCAAAGATTCGACGCCGGTAGTGCGGGAGGCGGTGGCACGCTATGGTAACCACTAGGATGAGACTCGCCGGAGTATTGCTGACATTGGTGATGACCGCCCCGGTCGCGCTCGCCGAGGTAACCCCTCAGGTCCGCAGCGAGCTCAAAGCTGAAGCCGGTGCGTCACATGTGCGGCTGTTTCGCTCTGAGACCTCCGAGGAGGAAAGGCTGCTCGAGCAAGGTTTCTTTGACCCGAGTGGGCGCATCACCGAGCGTGTGCTTTACACCGAGGACGGTGAGTTCAGCCGGCGTATTCGGTTTACCTATAATGACGCCGGGGATCTCAGCGGATGGGAGAGCCGTGATGCTGACGGCGAGCTGCAGTGGCGGTATGTCTATGTCTATGACGACGACCACCGCGTAACCCAGGAGATCAGTTACGACGCCCACGGCAACATCGAAGGTACCGAGCTCTACTCCTATGACGACGATCAGCTGGTCGAGGAAGCCGCCTATACCGGAGAAGGCCTCCCGCAGTGGCGCAAGGTTTACGAACACGATGAGCACAGCGGCGAGATCGAGTGGGCGGTCTACTTTGAGGACGGACGGCTGCTGAAGCAGGGCACCAAGTTCAGCAATCCGGTTGGGCGTGTGGTCCGCGAGCAGATGCGCGACGAGGTGGACGAGACGTTCGAGGAGGTTGCGTATTCGTACGATGCCGAAGGCCGCGTCGTCCGGGCACGCGTCAACGATTCAGAGGGCGATCTACGTCGCGTACATGAGTATGAGTACGACGATCACGGCAATCTGATTCTGGAGAAGGAACGCGACATTCCCGGTGACAGCGTCGATAAGACACGCAACGACTACCGCTACGATCAGCACGGCAACTGGATCGAGCTTGTCAGAACCGAAACACGGATTGATTCGGAAGGGAACGAGACAGTCGATGAGGTTCGCTTCCGGCGCGAAATTGAGTATCATTAGTCACTAGAGGTTAAGTAACTAGAGGTTATGGCGCGCATTTTTGTAGTTGAGGACAACGAATTCATCCGCGAGGGCGTCGCTGAGTACTTCCAGCTGGAGGATCACGAAGTCGTCGAGTTCGCCGGCGCCGACGGAGTACTCGAACGCGTGGGGATGACCCCGCCGGACCTCGTGATCCTGGATATCATGCTCCCCGATGGAAACGGCTTCCGCGTCGCGCGCGACATCCGTCGCCATTCCGATGTGCCGATCATCTTCCTCACCGCCAAGGAGGCCGAGGCCGACCGCATCACCGGTTTCGAGGTCGGCGGTGATGACTACGTCGTCAAGCCATTCTCCACGAAGGAGCTGGTGATGCGGGCGAAGGCGCTCCTGCGTCGCTCTCAGGCAGGCGGAACCGCCCCAGCGGAGGACACTACAGGCGCCTGGCGCTGCGGCGAGGATCGCTTGGCGATTGATTCCCAACGCCATGAAGCCCGGGTGAATGACGAGCCGTTGAAGCTCACCAGCAGCGAATGGGAGCTGCTGTGTTACTTAGCCTCGAGGCCCAGTCAGGTGCTGTCGCGCCGGGTGCTGCTCGGAGAGTGTCTGGACTACGTGCACGACGGGTCGACCAGAACGGTCGATACGCACATCGCAAATCTCCGCAACAAGCTCGGCAATCCGGACTGGGTTGAAACCGTACGCGGTTACGGATACCGGTTCACCGGTACGCCGGATTCGCAGTCATGAAGACGCTGTTCGCTCAAACATTTACCGCATTTCTGTTGTCCCTGAGCCTGTTGTTGCTGGTGGTTATCTCGCTGTTCCTGTTCGGTATTCGGCGGTCCATTCAAGACTGGAACGTATACCGCGACCGCAGCCTTCAGGGCGTTATCGTACCGCAGCTCCAACGCCTCTATCGACGTGATAATGAGCTTACCAACGACACTGTCGAAGCCGCATTGACGCAGTTTCTCACCGATAATCATTATGTCTATGTGCTCGATCCCGACCGCGAGCCGTTGTTCATGTACTCACGCGGCGAAAACATCATGCTCGAGGGCGAGGAGGCCATCGAGCGCGTACTCGTGAACCTGGAACGCTCGCGGGAGATGCAGCGCGCAGTTTTCGACGGCGAACAGTTGATCGCTTATATCTCCTCCGGCACCACCGGCTTTCGCAGTGACGTTGCCAACCTGCGTTTTCTGCGCTCGATGTTCACGACCGTCGGAATCGGCGTGACGGTTTCGCTCGTAGTGGCGCTGGTCGCCGCGTTCGTGTTCTCGTCCTACGTGTCCAACCAAGCACGTGGCCTGGCGAGCGGGCTTCGGAGGCTGGCCTCCGGCGAACGTCACGTCAGCTTTCCACGCCGCAGCTCACGTGAGCTGCGCACCATCGCGGCGTCGGCGGAAACTCTGCAAAGTCGCTTGGAACAGGAAGAGCAACTGCGCCGTCAATGGGCTGAAGATGTGGCTCACGACCTGCGCACGCCGATCGCCGCGCTCAAGACACAGTTCGAAGGCATGCTTGAGGGGTACATCAAGCCCGATTCCAAGCGATTGGAAGCGCTGTTCTCGGAGCTTCTGAGGCTCGAGGGATTGGTGAACGATCTGCGCGAGCTCAACCGTATGGAGTCACCTGAGATGACGATCGAGCCGAAGGAGATCGACGCCGATGAGTTCCTCTGCGAAATCGCGGGAACGTTTGAGCTGATCTCGACGCAACGCAGCATCCAATTCGTCACGAACAACGCACTCGATACCTTCGTAGCCGACAAGCGCCTGTTGGCCCGTGGCGTCGGAAACGTTATACAGAACGCGTTTCAGCACGTGGAGAGCGGCGGCTGGGTTTCGTTGGATGTCTATCCCCGCGACGGGTACACGGTATTCGAGGTATCGAATGCCGGCTATGTCGACCCGGAGGAGATACCGCGCCTGTTTGACCGACTGTATCGCGGCCGCGGAGGCAGCAAGCGGCATGGGTCGGGGCTCGGTCTCTCGATTACCAAGGCTATCGTGGAGCTGCACGGCGGCACAGTACAGATGCAACAGCAGGACCACACCACCCGCGTTCTGCTGCAGATTCCCCGCACACCGCCAGCTGGCGGCAAAGCCGCCCCGGCAGATGCGCGGTACGTTGTTGTAGACCGCCGGTAACGGCGGGTGCCGGTACACGAATGTGAAATCAGCTTGACTTCCCGGGAGACTCGTCCGTAGCTTTACGGTGGAGTGAGATGAGTCACCGGAGTAGTTACCCGGCAACGTTTAATGAGCTGCTACGCGTCAGCGAAAGACCTGTGTTAGCAAACTTCAGGGCTGAATGGTGTGCACCGTGCAAGCAGCTGACGCCGGAGCTGCAGAGAATAGCGCGAGAGTACAGAAATCGATTGCTGGTGGTGAGAATCGACATCGACCGCCACCCGGAGCTAGCGCAGGAGTTCGCAGTGAACAGCATTCCTACGGTGCTGCTTTTCGACAACAAACAGGTAGCGATGCGGCTCGTGGGTGCCCATGACTACGCTACGCTGCGCCGGGAGATAGAGCGGCACTGTCCTCGCCGCAATAACGCACACCTCTATTAGGACTACGACTGGCACGAAGCTTGTTGCAGCCTCTGGCAGCGCGGGCAGATATGCGTGGACCGCTGGGCGACGGTGAGGCGTGTGATCTGAGCCCCACAGCGAAAGCAAGCGCTCCCGGTCCGTCTGAAGACGCGCAGATCCTCCTGATTGCGTGCGTCCATTGGCGCCGGTGCAGCTGCCGGCACTACACCCCCTGACGGCACGGCTCCTGCGCCCGGCAGGACGAAGTTGACCTGCCCCCGGCCCAGGCTCGTTCCGCTGTTGGCGATTCCACGGCGCAGGACTGTGGCGATTGCCACCGCAAGTCGCTGCGCTTCTCCGGCGCTGAGCGTGCCTGCGAGCCGCAGGGGGTGAAGCCCGGCCTCCCACAGCGCTTCATCCACGTAGATGTTGCCGAGCCCCGCGATCACGGTCTGGTCGAGCAGCAACGGCTTGAGCATGCGCCGGCGGCCGCGGATCAGCTCGGCAAAGCGATGCTCGGAGAACTGCCTCCCAAGCGGCTCCACGCCTAGACGCCGCAGCCGGC
>PUNW01000304.1 GCA_003552665.1 Spirochaetaceae bacterium
AAATACGACGGACCGGTGACGAGACCGAGGACCTGCGCCGGGTTGTGCGCGCGCTGATCGAGGACACCGGGGAGGTTCGGGAGCATCTCGGTATGACCCGGCGTGATCATGAGCCGCCTCGCGCACACCGGGAGCCGGACGCGCAGAGTTCGCACGCGGGTGATAGCGGGACGGATGAGGCGCGCGCGTTTTTCGAGGCCTTCCGCGAGCTGGTCGTGCATCAGAATCGTATTGAGCTTCGTGCTTGGCTTCGCTCGTTGCACGAGGAGGGTGTTTTCGAGCGACTGGCTGGAGAGCTCGAGCTGCAGGTGGAGACGGACGACGCTGAAGCGGATGCTGAGCTGCGACTGCAGCGCGGCGGGGCGACACAGTTCACCGTGCGGCTGGATTATCGCCGCGGTGAGCTCCAGGTGCATTCGCGCCGCAGCGGTTCGGACCTGTTCACTGTGGCGCTGGGAGAGCGCCTGGCGGAGGCGGAGCTTCGCGAGCACCTCTCAGCGGAGCTCGACAGGGCCGAAAGTGAAGCGCAGCGGCGGCGCGAGCGCGCATCTGCGCTGCATGGGTTCGCTGCCTCGACCGAGCTCGAGGATTCCGCCGAGGCCCGCTCCCATGTTGTTCGCGACTGGAACGAGCGTGACTGGTATCAGGTGACCTTGGTTGATGAGACTGGAAAGCTCCATAAGGTTCCGTCGCTGCTGTTCGGGTATCGCGAAGACAGCAACAGCTACGTGGTCGACCAAAAGCAGGTTGATGATTTCGGGCGGTTTCAAGATGAAGTGCTCGAACGAGTGACTGCGCTCGAGGAGACGCCGCCGGAGACAGCGGAGGTGAAGCGCTCGAAGGAGATGGTGGAGCGGGCCGGACGCGATGAGGGCTTCCGCAGAACTCTTGAGAAAGAAGGACTGCGCTTGTCGTTGGAACCCCGCGACCGCGGCGATCACATTCATTTCGATCTGCACCGGGAGGACGATGGTGAACACTTCGGATCGTTCGCGGTGCAGCGCCCGAACGGCGAGCTCTGGATTATGGACGACGGCGATGTACCCCTAAAGTCATTTCGCCGGTTCGGAATACACCGGCAGTCGCATGGGAACACGACGAGCTTCCGGCCGCGTACCGAGGACCTCGAGCTGGTCGCCACCGCCTCGCAAGCCAAGACCGTGGCGGTTGTGGGTACCAACGAAGGCGTTACCGACACGATCATCCTTGCGCACGCCAACCCGGAGCTCCGGCGTATCAAGCTCATCAGCGTCCCGCGGGATCTGTTTTACCGGGGACGCCGGGTGAACGCAATCTATCGCATGCACGGGCCTGAGCGCTTCGCGCGCGAGCTGACCGAGATCACCGGGCTTCCTGTCGACCACTACATGGCTATCGACATGTACGCGTTCATCGAGGCGGTGAATATTCTCGGTGGAGTTGAGGTCACCCTGGATGAGGATTTGATCGATCCGACCTACCGCACGCGCGACGACGGCGAATGGGGTACACTCTACTATCCGCGCGGCACCCATCGGCTCGGCGGCATCGAGGCGTTACGAGTCGTGCGCTCGCGCGCCACCACCGACGACTTTGATCGCGCTGCGCGGCAGCAACGGGTCATCGAGGGGGTGTTCGAGCGACTCAGCGAGTTGCAAATCACTGAGATCGCTACACTGCGTGAGCTCGTGGGAACGCTCACCCGCTATATCGAAACGGACCTGACGCCGTTCCAGATCGTCAGATATCTGCAGCGTTTCGGTGGATACTCGATCGGTGGCCGCACGGTGCTCGATACCTCCAATGTTCTTTACCATACGTATTCCAACCTGTATTATAGTAACAAGAGCGTCGAGGAAGTTGATGATGACTTCGATTTGGGAGCGTGGATCTTGCTTCCGGAAGACGACGACTGGGCTAACATACGGCGCTATGTCGAGCATGTGGTAAACGGAGAGGAAGCATGAACGAGATTGTCCCGAGCGACAGGTTAGTGCGCTACGGCATGTCCGGTATCAGCGGTAGCGCAGTGGGAATCGGTCTGCTGGTGCTCAGTGGCTTTGCCGGTGCCGGGCTCTCGATCCCGGGGTTGATCATCGGCGGAGGCCTGACGGCGTTCGGGCTGTCAGCCTCGCAAAAGGCCAAGAGTTCCGACGATCGTACCGGCGGACTCGTAACTGCAGGTGCCGGCGCCCTGACCGTCGTGGCGTCGCTGCCGCTGATCGGCGGCCTTGCCGGCGGGATGATGAGCCTGGCCGGTTTCGGGCTGCTCGGGTACGGCGGCTACAGCATCTATAAGTTCGTCAAAGGTCTGCGGTCGCGGCGCTGAGCCGAACGCTGAACGAAGGAGCGCTCGGCATGCCATGGAAACTGTTGTTTTATCTTATTGTGCTCTCGATCGTGGTGCTGTTCGCCGGCGTCAACATCCGCAATGTGTCTGACGTTTCGGTCGGCTTTCACACCTTTGAGGACATCCCTATTTTCGTAAGCCTGTTCGCCGCGTTCTTTCTCGGCGTTCTGGTTACACTGCCGTTCACGTACGTTAAGTACTTGAGGAAGCGGGCGAAGTTTCCGAAACAGAAACTAGACAAGAAGCCGCGTAAACGGAAACTGTCGAGGAAACAGCTTGCTGAAACCGCGCCGCCGCCCGCAGAAGAGTAGCTACGCGTTCTCAAAACCGATTGCCGTTCTCTTGCTGCTGCTGACGCTGACGCCCGGTCTGGCGGGGTTCCCAACCCATCTCGACTGGCTCGAGCGCAATGTCGGCAGCGAAGGCGACTATGCACGGTTGAAAGCTGCAGCCGAGAAGGCGCCGAATCTGCGCCTGGCCGAGGACGTGCTCGAGAAGTTCGGCGATCGGCTGCAATCGCAGCCTGACCGCGCGCGGGCGGTACGACTACGAGCCGAGATTCTGGAGCTGCGCGGCAAGGTGGAAGAGGCCGAGAATCTTTATCGGCGGGCATTTGAGCATGATCCGAAAGCGATTGGGAATCTGCTCGCGGCTGGTGGGCTGGCGCTCGAACGGGGAGATCTGGAGACCGCGCGCTCCGACGCGCAGAGCGCGTTCGAGAAGGCCGAGGCGGCTGGCGATCGGGGTAAGCGTGAGTCGGGCGTGCTGTTGCTTGCGCGCGCGACGACTGCGAGCGGAGAGTTGAAAGCAGCCTATACCGAGCTCCAACAGTATAGCGAGAATCATGGCCTCATCAAACCGGAAACGCTGATGTATAAGGCCGATCTCGCTGCACGGCTCGGTAAGGATGAGCGCCGGGAAGCGCTTCTGAAGCGCATCGCGGAGCAGTTTCCCGAGTCACCGGAGCTGCGGCTCGCACGCCGGACCGGAGGGCGCGGCGATCCGTGGGTTCAGCTGCGCCCTAGTCCTGCGGGCTTGTTCGGTTCATCCTCGGGAATACTATCTGACGCAGCGCCGAGCGAGCAGGCCGGACCGGATCAACGGGAACCTGATCGACGGGGTGCGCGAGATACCGCCGAGGAGGCAAAAGACCTGACCGCAGCGGAGACGCTCGAGGAGCTGCTGCGCGGGGGGGCGAGTCGCACTCGTGAGACCGAGAAGACCGGAGAGCAGGGCCGCGAAGGGTCGGATGCCTCTCGCGTTGCCGGCGTGCAGACCGGCTCGTTCAGCATAGAGGAAAACGCCGAGTACATGGTGCGCGACTTGCGGGAAGCCGGCTTCAGCGGAGCGGAGGTGCGAGAGCGCACGGTCGGCGGAACGAAGTATTATCAGGTGGTCGTCCCGGTTGACCGCGCTCGCTCAACCCGCAGCGATGCGCAGCAACTTGTGGTAGAGCTCAAGGAACAAGGGTTCGAAGGGTTTCTGTTGTTTGAGTACAACGCCGATTGAGCGCTGATCGTGTTGAGCGCTCCTATGCCTCACCGCCCTCATCGTCTTCGCCGGAATCCTCATCCTCCACCTGCTCGATCTGTTCAAGCGTGACCGGCTCGGTGTCCTGGACCTCAACTCCCTCGGCGGTGAGCCGAGCGGGGTAGAGCCGTAACGTCCTGATCAACTGGTCTGCGGTCTTGTTTGTTTCTTCCTCGAACTTGTAGGTGCGGTTGCTGATGACCACTCCATTGGAGTTCATCTCCTTTAACTGGAGGACCGGGCGATCGAGCTCGAACATCGCGAACCCACCCGAGATCTCCTGCTCCTCGTCGCGCATCGTGAAGCGCGGGTTCGAAAAGAAAATCTCGAGCCCGCTGTCGTTGCGGTAGAGTCCGCTCGGAAGCTCTTCGCCGCGCAAGCGCGCCGCCGAACGCCGTTCGTTCAGCAGCCGCCGCTGCAGCGAGTCCGTCAAGCGGCGGTAACGGCCGTCCCATTGCTCACTGCCTTCGACATTGACGATGAGCTCGTCGATACCGGAAGCAGTCACCGAAACCTGCCGGCGTACGGTAGAGATAGACTCGTTTTCGAGATTTATTCGCAATCCCGGCCCGGAACGATGCAGCGTTCTGTGCGAGTCTTTCCAGCTGAATGATTCCTGCCGGTCACCGCGATAGAACACGATGCTGGAACGCACGGGGTCGAAGAACACGAGCTCCTGGCGTTCGGAATTGCTCCCGGTGGTCCGATACCAGGGACCACGCAGAAAGCGCTGGAACGCCGCTACGTCACCGTCGTAAAGCTCCTGAAGCTGAGCCTCTTCCACCTCGGTTCCCGGGATCGTTTCCCGTTGCACCTCGAGATACTGCTCTTCGTCAGGGTGGTAGCGATAGGAATAGCGAATCAAGCCGCGTTCGTCTTCGGAATCTTGATCACGGCGGTAGACGTGTATCGGGAAACTCGACCCGGAGCTGGTCATGCTGTAGTAGGCTTCACTCCGTTCCTGCTCCGCTATCTCGATATTTGCGTCGGTGGTGACCGAGAGGACAGGCCGGTAATAGAGGCTGACCCCGCCCGGCGGGTCGGTAGCTTCAAAGACGTCGAGCGTTTGCTCCCCGGCGTTGTTCGTGCCGAACGCGATAATCTCCAACTGGTGGTTGCCGGTGAGATCAGTGGTATACAGCGCAAACGTCCGAACATTGTTGGCGCGGGTCTCTCCTTCCCAGGCGACGCGGTAGGTGTTGCGCACCGAATCAAACTCGGCAACCTTTATGCGGATGCGGTCTTCAGGGTCGTCACGGCGTTTGAACGCGATCAGCTGCTCGTCGTGCTGGTCGCGGTTGAGGTTCGTCTCCTCCACCTGGGTAAGGAGGAACTCCGCGGAGAGCGGAATGCGAGGTTGCACTTCCTCTTCGCTGTCGCGTAGGGTGATGGTATGCTGCGAAGCCGATTCGGAAAGCTCGATTCCTTCACCGGCCTCCGGAACGATGAAGCGCGTACCGTCACCGGGGCGGGCGGCGCTCCGTTCCCGCTCGGAATGGTCCGGTCGCAGGAGCACCAGGATCAAGACCACGACCCCGATAGCCAGAGTTCCTGCAATCATGAGTACTCGACGAAAATCGATCATGCGGCTATTATCTCTCAAACACGTCGGTTTTTCAATGCAGGGTAGCCATATGGAACAGCGCAGTATCTTTCGTAATATAAGCCCATTGGACCATCGCTATCTGCAGTCCAATCGCGAGCTTTTCGAGCGCCTCTCAGACCACCTCAGCGAAGAGGCCGCGGTACGTTACTGCGCCCGGGTTGAAGCTGCTCTGGTTAAGACACACCTTGCTTCGGAAGGACTGTTGACCGAGGCCAACGAGACCGCGGTGGACACGGCGGCCGAGCGAGTGGACCCGGATGAGGTGTACGCCGAGGAAGCTCGGACACAGCACAACGTGCGCGCGCTTGTGAACGTCATGCAGCGCGGTCTGCCTGCCGAGCTGCAGCCCTATTTGCACCGGGCGGCAACCTCGGTGGATATTCTCGACACCGCCGCGGCGCTGCGCTATCGCGACGCGGTCAGAAACGTGATTCTTCCCCTGCTGCTGCAGGTAGAGGAAGAGCTGTGTCGACTCAGTGAAGAGGAAGCCGAGACACCTCAGGTGGGACGTACCCATGGTCGCCACGCGGTTCCGATCACATTCGGCTTCGCAATCGCCGAATATGTAGCCCGTCTGGGCCGATCGATCCGGGAACTCGAGTCACTCAGCCGCGATCTGCGGGGCAAGCTTTCAGGCGCCGTAGGGGCTTATAACGCGCTGTCGCTGCTTGTGCCGGATCCGCTAGCGTTTGAGCGCAAGCACCTGGAGCGTCTGGGAATCAGGCCGAGCGAATATGCAACGCAGATCGTGGAGCCGGAATACCAGTTGCGGCTGCTGCTGGAGCTGTCGACGGCGTTCGGCGTTATCGCCAACCTGGCCGACGATCTGCGGCATCTGCAACGGTCGGAAATCGACGAGGTGCGCGAACAATTCGGTGATGCCCAGGTCGGCTCGTCCACAATGCCGCAGAAGCGCAATCCCTGGAACTGCGAGCACATCAAGAGCCTCTGGAAGGCGTTTGCTCCGCGGGTAATGAGCTTCCAGCTCGATCA
Source organism: Spirochaetaceae bacterium (assembly GCA_003552665.1). Taxonomy (GTDB): domain Bacteria; phylum Spirochaetota; class Spirochaetia; order DSM-27196; family SLAA01; genus B1Sed10-166. The sequence continues at coordinate 6,459 of PUNW01000304.1, forward strand.
GATCTCGGAGCATCAGCGCGATCTTTCCAACTCTGCCAGCGGTCGCTTTGCGTCGGAGTTCCTTGCCGGGTTCGTTGCAGCCGCGGAACGGATGCGACGCGTGCTCACGGGGCTGCAGGTAGACCGCGAACAGATGCGTGCGAATCTGCAGATGACCGGCGACCTGGTTTTGGCCGAACCGGCTTACATCGTGCTTTCGGCAGCAGGGCGGGCAGATGCCCACGAGATCGTGCGCAAACTGACGGTGGAGTGCGAGACGCAGAATACCTCGATGCTCGAGTTGCTGAAACGTAACCCCGAGTTGTGGGATAGTATCGGCCGGGAGCTCGAGAAACGCAGTGGTATCGACGCCGAAGCGTTTTTCGCATCGCCTGAGGCCTACAACGGGCAGGCAGCCCGGAGGGCGCGCGAGCTCAGCGCCCGCTATCGAGAAACAATAGCGGAAATCAAGGAGGCATTAGCCGATGAGTTTTGAGGAGACGCTCAGTTACGACGATGTCCTGCTCCTCCCGTCATATTCCGAGGTTCTTCCCGACGAGATCGATGTCTCGGTGCATCTGTTTGACGGCGTGCGGCTGAATGTGCCGGTGATGTCGGCAGCTATGGACACCGTCACCGAACAGCGTATGGCGATTGCGCTCGCGCTGCAGGGAGGGGTGGGTGTGATTCATCGCAATCTGTCGGTGGAGGAGCAGGCGCGCCAGGTCACCTCGGTCAAACGCTACCTGAACTGGATCATCGAGTCGCCGCTTACCGTGACCGAGGATGCGACGATACGCAAGGTCTGGCAACAGATGCAGGATAACGACGTATCGGGCATGCCGGTGGTGCGCGATGATAAGCTTGTCGGCATCATCACCAGCCGGGACATGCGCTTCTGTACTGACTACTCACTCAAGGTGCGCGACGTCATGACCGCCGATCCCATCGCGGAGATTGGGCACCCGGACATCAAGAGTGCTCAGGAGAAGTTCAACACGTACAAGATCGAGAAGCTACCGGTGGTGGATGAGAACGGCAGGCTCACCGGGTTGATCACGGTCAAAGATATGGAGAAGCACAGCCAGTTCCCGCGCGCCGCAGTGGACCGCCATGGGCGGTTGCTGGTAGGGGCGGCGGTTGCGCCCAACGGGCTTGCCGAGCGTATGGATGCGCTTGCGGACAGTCGCGCTGATTTCGTGGTCGTCGACGCGGCGCACGGCGATTCGCGAAACGTGGTCGAAGCGGTGCGCTATATCAAGGGCAATTACTCGCTGCCGGTGGTCGGCGGCAATGTCGCTACCGCCGAGGGTGCCCGGCGGTTGGTCGAGGCCGGAGCCGATGCGGTCAAGGTCGGCGTGGGACCCGGGTCGATCTGCACGACGCGCGTGGTAGCCGGAATCGGGGTTGCGCAGTTCTCGGCGGTCTGGAACGCCGCTATGGCCGCGGCCGATGCAGGTGTGCCGATCATCGCCGACGGCGGTATCAAGTACTCCGGTGATATCAGCAAAGCGATCGCGGCCAGTGCCCACGCGGTGATGATCGGTAACCTCTTCGCCGGTCTGCGCGAATCGCCGGGACGCGAGGTGATCTACGAAGGCCGTATCTTCAAGACCTATCGCGGAATGGGTTCGCTCGGTGCAATCCGTCAGGGGTCCGCCGACCGTTACCAGATGGCTGAAGGCGAGGATCCGGTGCCGGAAGGGGTTGAGGGTCGCGTGCCCTACAAAGGCGAGCTTCAGCCGTTTCTGCATCAGCTCGTGGTAGGGCTCAAGAAGGGTATGGGCTACTGCGGATGCGCCGATCTTGCACAGTTGCGCAGCTATCAGAAGTTCGTGCGCATCACAAGCGCGGGGCTCAAGGAGGGCCACGTCCACGATGTGGCGATCACACAGGAGCCCCCGAACTACTCCCGCTAGGGCGCAGTCGGGGTTGCGGTAGTCGCGCCGTTCGCGGGCGGCTCGGACCGGAAAGACCGGGAAGACCGGAAGGAAACGAGGACACTATGAACGTAGTAGTTGTTGGCGCCCAATGGGGTGATGAAGGGAAAGGCAAGATTGTCGACTACTTGGCCGAACAGGCCGAGATAGTCGTGCGCTACTCCGGCGGAGCAAACGCCGGACACACGATCGTGCACGCCGAGGAGACCTACAAGCTGCATCTGATCCCCTCCGGGATCATCTACCCTGACAGCGTTGCTCTTTTGGGAGCAGGTATGGTAATCGACCCAAAAGCGCTGTTCAGCGAGCTGGAGACTCTCGAGCAACAGGGCGTGAACTGGGAAGGGCGGGTGCTGATCTCCGATCGCGCCCATCTGGTCGTCCCGCGTTATCGGGAGCTGGATGTCGATCAGGACCGCTCACGGATGCAGCCGATCGGAACCACCGGTCGCGGGATCGGGGTGGCGTACTCCATGAAGGCGGCGCGGGACGGTATCCGGGTTGTAGATCTCTACGACAACGAGCGCTATGCACGTCTGCGGCCGGAAGATCGCGAGTTTCTCGAGCCCTACCGCGAACGAATTCGGCCTCTGGTAACCGACCTGGCGGTGTATATGCACCATGCGCGCGGGCGGCGCGTCGTGCTCGAGGGGGCACAGGGCGTGCTCCTTGATCTCGACCATGGAACCTACCCGTTCGTTTCCTCCGGATACTCAGCTGCGGGCGGCGCCGCGTTGGGAGCGGGGATAGGTCCGCGTGCGCTGGATCATGTTCTCGGAGTATTCAAGGCCTACACCACGCGGGTCGGCAACGGGCCGTTTCCGACCGAGTTCATTCCCGAACGCGACGGTGAGCTCGGAGAGCAGATCCGCGAGATTGGACAGGAGTACGGGGTTACCACCGGCCGTCCGCGCCGGTGCGGCTATCTGGACCTTGTCGCTTTGCGCTACGCTTGCCGAGTGTGCTCGCTCGACGCGCTGGCGCTGACCCATCTGGATGTGTACGATCAGTTTGACGAAGTCAAACTCTGTGTCGGCTACGAGCTGGAGGATGAAACCCTCGACAGCTTTCCGGCTTCGATCACCGCGCTCGAGCGCGCGACTCCGGTGACCAAGCGTTTTGAGGGCTGGAAGACCTCGTTGAGCGGAATCTCGCGCTATGAGGATCTGCCGACGGAAGCGCGCGCCTACGTCTCGTTTATCGAGGGGTTTGTGGAAACGCCGGTCGAGATCATCTCGGTAGGCTCGGAGCGTGAAAGCACCATACTGAGAAGAGACCAATGGACACGATAGCGATTCTCGATTTCGGCAGCCAGACTACGCAGTTGATAGCGCGACGCATCCGCGAGCTCGGTGTATATACCGAGATCTTCCCCGGCTCGGTAGCAGCCGAGGAGTTGAGATCTCGCCGAGGGCTGCGCGGTATCGTGCTGTCCGGTTCGCCATG
>PUNW01000058.1 GCA_003552665.1 Spirochaetaceae bacterium
AAATCGGCAAGCAACAGCTGTTCTACCCGAAGCGTCTCGTCCTCGAGCACACCGACACCGGCGAGAAACACCTTCGTGCCGGCACCGCCGCTGAGCCCGGTGGTCTCCAGATCGAAAAAGCGAATCGACGAACCCCAGGCCGCCGCACCACCTGCCCCCGGCAACAGGACCGATCCACGCCGGATGACCTGCGCGAGTTGCGGCGCAGGCAGACGAATCGTTCGTCCCCACACCCCCTCGGCGAGCGCGGCGAAGCCGGGCGGCAGCATATCCGCAGTCTGTCCGGCGGGAGCCGGCTGCCGGGCGTCCGTCTCCAGGGCGCTCGACCGGGCGTCCGTCTCCGGGGCGTCCGTCTCCGGGGAACTGTCGGCCGCGGCAGGTCCATCGGTAGGTATTGCCCCGGTCGTCGATCGGGGGCCTGTTCCGTGCTCCTCATCGACTCCGGAAACACGGTTCAATTGGCTATGCCTGAGTTGCTTGAGGAGTCGGAGTCGACCGGTAAGGTCATGAGCCATACAGCGTTCGCCTATCCTCCGCCATTCCCGATATCAGCCGTCATCCGTCCGCGCATGCCGTTGTCGGCCGCAATCGATCTCATCCGTCCGGGGCCTGCACCGGTTCGGTTCCGGCGTGCGTCTCGCCGAGCCACGCGGCGAGGAATGCGGACACCGCTTGTTTGGGGTTCCCGTCGATCTCCTCCTGCGGATCTCGCGGCCCAACACAAGACGGGCACCCTTCACTGCACTCACACTCACGAACCAGCGACAATGCGGCACCGAGAATCGGCTCGAGCTGCTCGGCGAATGCTTCCGCCAAACCGATCCCGCCGGGGTACCCGTCATAGATATACAGGCAGGGCTGTCCGAAATGAGGATCCTTCAATCGCTCAGCAGCCCGCAGATCGCTGGCTTCGCACAACAGGAACACCGGCGCCACGTTCTTGACCAGGGTGCCGATTCGAACGACCGCCGGCACCCTCATTGCAGGCTCGAGCTCGCGCAGTACACTGCCGGCACGAGTATCACGACCAAACACGATCGTCAGCGCCCGGGTATGCATTTCCTCCTCAGGAACCGATACCTCGCCATAGCCGACGTTCTCGTGCGACTGAAACCGGATCTTCTTGAATTTCGCGACCTGTGTCCTAACCAGGATGTCGCCGAGCACGAGCCGGCTTCCGCCTTCGTACCGCGTCTCGTCTTCATGCAACACCTTGATATCCCGCTTCACCAATGCTTCGGTGTAATAATTGACGTCGGTCCGCTCGACCGAGCACTTGCGGTTCTCCAGATCCAGCCTGGTCACCACATACTGCTCGCCGCGGTGAATGTAGATCGCGTTGTCGAACAGCACTTCCTTAGCGGAAGGCCGGTCGGTTTCACCGATGACGCTATACTCTCCGTTCGTCGTATCGACGATCACGACGTTATCGGCCGTGGCACTGCGCAGGCTTACGCTTTCGGCCGGATACGAGCGGTCGGACCAGTGATACGTGCCTGCGCTGAAACGCACCGTCCCTTCTTCCTCGAGATGCTGCAGATAGATCTCGCTCTGCGGCGCATACATCTCCTCCGGCTTCATCGGAAGCTCGAACACCGCACAGCGCAGGTGAGATATCAGAATATGCAGATTGTCCGGGTCAACGTAGCCCTGCTCCGGCGGACGCCCGAGGAAGTATTGCGGGTGTTTGACCATGTATTGATCGAGCGGAGAGGACGAGGCGACCAGTACCGCAACTGATAGATTGCGGGTCCGGCCGGCGCGACCGGCTTGTTGCCAGGAGGACGAAATAGAACCGGGAAAGCCGGCCAGCACTGCGGCATCGAGCCCTCCGATGTCTATGCCGAGCTCGAGCGCGTTGGTTGACACCACACCCTGCACGGTTCCGTCGCGCAACCCGGCTTCAATCGCGCGTCGTTCGCTCGGGAGGTATCCGCCGCGGTACGCTTCAACGTTGATCCTCCCGTGGTCGGTGTACACATTCTCGAGACTCCTGCGGATGTAGGCTGCGATCAACTCCGTACGCAAGCGTGAGCGCGCGAAAACGATCGTCTTGACCCCTGCCTTCAAAAAGCGCAGCGCCAGCGCTCGCGCTTCCTGTACAACTCCTTTGCGAATGCCCTGAACGCGATCGACGAACGGCGGATTGTAGAGAATCAGATGCTTCGCGCCGCTCGGCGCACCGTTGTTGTCGATCAGCTCAACGCTTCGCTCGATGATCCGCTCTGCAAGCTCGCGCGGATTTCCGATCGTTGCCGAGCAGCAAACGAAGGTGGGGTCGGCACCGTAGAACTCGGTAATACGGCGCAACCGGCGCACGACGTTCGTCATGTGCGAGCCAAATACACCGCGGTACGTGTGAATCTCGTCGATCACAACGAACGCCAGGTTGCCGAGAAACTTGATCCATTTCGGATGGTTGGGAAGGATTCCGGAATGAAGCATATCAGGATTGGAGATGATGATCTGCCCTGTCTCTCGCGCCGAGGCCCGAACCGAATCGGGAGTATCGCCGTCGTAAGTGGCGACCTTCACGCCCAACTCGCCGCCCTCCACCGCCAGATTCAAGCCTGCCTGTTGATCCTGACTGAGCGCCTTGGTCGGGAACAGATACAGCGCGCGCGCCTCGGGCCTGTTCAGCAGCTCCTGCAGAACCGCCAGGTTGTAACTCAACGTCTTTCCCGATGCGGTCGGCGTCACCACGACCGCGTCGCGCCCGCTGCGCACTGCTCGATAGCTCTCCGCCTGATGGCTGTACAGCTGCCGCACACCCCCGGCCTCGAGGGCCGCACGCAAGCGGGGATGCAGGTCGCTCGGCAACGACACATAGGTTCCTTCCCGGGCCGGAAACTCCTGCCATTGGGACACGTTAGCCGAAAACACCGGATCGTTCTTCAGCTCGGCAAGAACTCGTTCTATTGCGCTCATCGATGCTCCCGCACAATGGTAGCATAATAGCCGTCATAAACGGAATAACTTCAAGCATTTGCTTGACGGTCTCCAGTTTTGCCACCTAGAATGCAGCTACTAAATACGAGGACGGATCATGAGCAACGTATTATCAATAGTGATGGGTGGCGGAAAAGGCACGCGGCTGTACCCGCTGACGAAAGAACGCTCCAAGCCGGCTGTGCCGTTTGGGGGTAAGTACCGCCTCGTTGACATTCCGCTCTCGAACAGCATCAACTCCGGCTTCAAAAAGATCTACGTGCTGACGCAGTTCAACTCGGCCTCACTGCACCTGCACATTCTGAACACTTACATATTCGATTCGTTCACGCGCGGATTCGTTGAGATTCTCGCCGCCGAGCAGACGTTTGAGCATAGCGGCTGGTATGAGGGGACTGCGGATGCGGTCCGCAAGAACCTGGTTCATTTTCGTACTCAGGAACCTACGCATTACATGATCCTGTCCGGTGATCAGTTGTACCGCATGGACCTCGCCGAGCTGTTCCGAAAACACGTGGAAACCGGCGCCGACGTTACGGTGGCGGCGACTCCGGTTACGCGTGAACAGGCGGTGGGCTTCGGCGTCCTCGCAGCCGACCGTCGTTCCCAGGTTACCGCCTTCGTGGAGAAGCCCCCGTTGACCGAGGACATCTCGAATCTGCACATTCCGTCGGAGATCCATCCCGATCCAACCATGCAGGCCGGCGGGAGGGAGTATTTGGGGTCCATGGGAATCTACTGTTTCAACGCCGCCACGCTCGAGCAAGCTCTCGACAACAACCTTGATGACTTCGGCAAGGAGATCCTGCCGATGCTCATTAACAAGGTGCATGTGAACACCCATATCTTCACCGGCTTCTGGGAAGACATCGGTACGATCCGGTCCTTCTATGAAACCAACCTCAACCTGACTTCGATTGCACCCGACTTCAACTTCTACGACGAGACCATGCCGATTTACACCCATCGCCGCGACCTTCCGGCAACCAAGATCAATCGCTGCACGATGTCCGAGACCATCACCGCAGACGGCTCGATCGTCACTGACGCAACAATTCACCGCTCAGTCATCGGAGTGCGAAGCACGGTCAACAAAGGCGCTTCGCTGGAGGGCGTCATCTGTATGGGTGCCGATTACTACGAGTCAGCCGAAGCACAATCCGAAAACGCGCGCGAGGGCAGGCCCAATATCGGCGTGGGCGAAGGCAGCAGAGTGGCGCGTGCAATTATCGACAAGAATGCGCGCATCGGTGAAAACTGTCGCATCGGTATGGATGACCCCAACCCACCGGACGGCGACCATCCTACCCACTACGTCCGTGACGGAATTATCATCATTCCCAAGAACGGGGTTATCCCCCCTGGAACAGTGATTCCCTGAAGGGCGGTTCCGCTTTTGATGGATCGCTAAACAAGAAGGCTTTTTATACAAAGGCTCGTTCAGGAGTTGGGCACTACCGACCCCAACACGTTCAGAAGCTGCGGCAGCAAGCACCGGTCGGACGCGGCGAGGTCGTACTCTGCAAGACGATCGGGCGGCACCCATTCCAGCCGTTCATGCTCATTGAGACGAAAGCGGCGGGAAAGCAACTCCACGCCGTACGCCTCCAAGACGAACGGGACGCCCTTGTGTGCGAACTCGCCCGTAGCGTAGTTGGGCCCCACCGCGACGTCGACTGCGAGCTCCTCCCGAAACTCACGCCGCAACCCCTCTTCAGCGGTCTCGCCGGGCTCGAGCTTGCCGCCCGGGAACTCCCATTTGCACCCCAGGCTTCCGCCGGTTTTGCGCTTGGCGATCAACACTCGCCCTTGATCATCAAGCGCAACGCCGGCCACCGAGCGTTGCGTTCTCATACCAGCGCCGTCAGAGAAACAGTATTTGCGGGACCAGGAAATGAACAACGGCGATCAACAGTCCGGCAAGCCCGACCGCGGTCTTGTTGTCCACAAACACTTTCTCCAAGGTCTCCACAGCGTTCGGCACCACCTCGTTCCGGTGACGATAGAACTGTACCAGCAGCGTCAAGCCCATCACCAGTCCCGAAACTGCAGGCAGCAAGTCACCGATAACCGGCATATCCCCTTGCGCCGAAATCAGCTTCAGGAAACCGACGATGAAGCTGACCGACCCAAGCCCAAACCAGAACTTGGGTCGTTCAAAAAGCTCGCTGTTGAAAACGCTGCTCAACCGCAGGCGCGACTCGAGGAACCCATGGGATAGTGTTACTCCTGCCAAGAGATTCACGACAACGGAAAGCAGATAAATCTGGTTCATGACAACTCCCTGTGTTCAGTCTACACGCAGACGATACCATAGAGAGTACCGTAGCCGGCCGTGAGCGGTCAACTCACGAACTGACACGCACCCTGTTGGCAAGGATTATTCGCGCCGGCAACGCGCTATTCTCAGGCAAGCGCACGGGCCGAACCGGATGACCGGTGTTGCGTGTCAGTTCCTCAGGCGAGCCCTGAGCGTTGTTTCAGCGTCATCGATCGTAACCCGTGCGGTAATCTCATCACCCTCTATGCTTTCGCGGGCAACCTGAGTCTGGACGATTCTCGGGCGGTCTCCGGTGGGGACAAGGTCCATCAACTCCGCCAGCTGCGGCGTGTCCGGGTCGGCCGGAACGCGCACTTCCAGCAACCCTGAGCGTTGCGCTTGCGGCGCGTCGCTACGTTCGTGCCCACCAGTGTCCGTGCTCACGACACGAACCCTGATAGTCACCTCGTCTCCGTCAGGGACGGCTTGCAGCTCGAGCTCATAGCCGGCAAGCGCATCACGGTGAGGCTCGGGTATCAGAAACCCGCGAAACACGACAAACACCACCGCGATGATCATGAGATCGAAAAGCACGATGATGGTACCGCGATGACGCGAGAACAGCGTCTGCGGTTTGCCGGCGGATTTGCGCGAGGTCCGAGCCTCACGCTCTTCGCGGCTGTAGTTGAAGTGATAGCGTGCATCGTCAGGAACCTGATCGCGGTCTTTCATCGTCCTCGTCCAAGAAACCGGCCTCGTCCGGGAATCAGCCGTTATCACCCGGGCGACATGCCTCACCGAGATAATCGAGGAGCTCCTCCGCCGCGTACCACTCTCGCTCCCGGGTTGCCCGCGTACCTGCCTTCTGATGAATGATAACACCCAGGCACGCCGCGCGTGCGGGGGTCAGGCCATGCGCGAGTAGCCCTGCGATCACCCCTGCCAGGACGTCGCCGCTTCCGGCGGTGCCGAGGGCCGGGTTCATACCATCCACAACGTACACGCTTCCGTCCACCGGATCGGCGATATAGGTAACGTGCGTCTTCAGTACCACGACCGCGTTCAGTCTCTCGGCCGTGCGTCGTACCGTCTCAACCGGTCGGTCCGCGGGGTGCGAGCTACCGTCCGCGCCCTCGGCCAGCACCGTAAACTCTCCCGGGTGCGGGGTTACCACCCAGTTGCCCCCGAGATCTCCGATTCGCCCTGCCGAGCGCAACCGCGCGAGGACACGAATGCCGTCGGCATCAATCACGCCCGAGTAACCAGCGTTGATCAGCGTCTCCATGATGGCCTCGCGTTCGAGCGACACGCCCCAACCCGGTCCACACAACACCGCGTCGTAACCGGCAAGCTCACGCTCCAAACGCTCGCGGACGTCCACCCTGCCGGTTTCCGGTTCCCCCGCGCCCGATCGCGCGCTCGTCGCCGGGGCAGCTTCGCCGGCCTGCAGACGCTCACCGTCGGCTGTGGTGCCTCCGGCAAAGAGCATTGGCTTGACTACAAGCCCCGGGAAACTGGCACCGAGCAACGGATAGATCGCTTCATCCACGAACGCAGTCACGTAGCCGCAGCGACCACGTGCTGCCGCACCGGCACATAGCAGCAGAGCACCCGCGGTTCCCGGCGCACCGGCGAACACCGCGAGGCGGCCGCGCGAGTTCTTGTAAGCCTCGGGCCGGGCGGGTGGAAGCAGGGCTTCGAGATCGCCGGTCCTCAGAAGCCTGACTTTGCATTCAACACCGCGCAGCAGCTGCGGGGGAAACCCGATTGATACCGTCACAATCTCGCCACAATGCGGCCGCGCGTACGGCAGGTAAAGCGAACGCTTCGGCAGCTCCACCGTGACGGTGAGATCGGCCTGCACCGCAGTGAATCCGCGCTTGAACTCATCGCCGACGCCGCTCGGAACGTCGATTGCAACCACGGTAGCGTCACAGGTGTTGATTTCCTCAATAAGCGTCGCCGCCGAGCCGCGTACCGGCCCGCTCAGGCCTGTGCCGAGCAATCCGTCAAACACCCAGTCGGCCTCGCCGATCAGGGCGTGTGCGTCGGCCGGGTCTTCCGAATACACTGTGACCGGGATACCGAGCGCCTCGCAGGAGGCCGCATGCACCGCTGCCGGTCCGCGGTCGGGTTGGCGTGTGAGCACAACCGACGTCGTGAAGCGTGCTTCCAGCCAGGCGACGCGCGCGATCACCAGGGCATCGCCGCCGTTGTTGCCGGTACCGGCCACAATCACCAGCCGGGCATTCTCCTCGAGCCTTGAGCCGGCCCAGTCTTTCAGAGCCTGCCAGATTCGTTGCCCGGCATTCTCCATCAGCACGAGCTCCGGGATCGAGAACTCTCGCTGAGTACGCGTGTCAATCGTGCTCATCTCGGCAGCCGACGGTAACGGCTGTCCTACCCACGGAATTGTACGCACGCTCATCTCCAAAAACGGCCGGCCATCAGCGAAACGGCGCCGACTGCTCGCCGTCAGTGACTCGGCAGCAAACGGTCACTACGCCACCAGACAACCCGCGCGTCTTCGTTACTCACCAGGAGCGCCGAGAGAATGCCGTCGGCTGTGAGATTGAACGACTTCATCAGCAGATCCGGCTCCGGCATCTCGATCATCCTTCTTGAGATCACCCTGCCGTCGGTGTTCACGATCATCAGCTGTATCCGCGTCGGGCTTTCACGGCTTAGCAGGAAGAACGTCTCTCCTCGCGCCGTACCGACGAACTCGTAGAGGAACTGCACCTCCTGTTGGTCGAAGACGCTGTGTCCGGGGCGCTCCTGGATGTTCTCGGGAATGTCCACATAGCCTTCGTACCGCCCTGTGTCGAGCTCCAGCCAGTAGATCCGGGACGCAAAGGTCTCGATACCGTAGGTCGCGCCGGTTTCCTCGTCCACCGACTCGCGATAGTAATTCAGGTGCAGGTATAACCTCTGCTGTTCGCGATCAGGCTTGACCGTCTCGAGAATCGGAATCAGGTTCCCCTCGCCCTCCACCAACGGTAAGCGGTCGTTCGGAATCTCGATCTCGTACAGGGGTTCACCTTCCGAGTTGAACCAATAGACCATCCAGGTGTCGAGCGTGTGCGATATGACGATGATATCGTCGCGCTCGTTGACATGGATGCTTTCGATGTGGGGAAACGGACTGCCCCCCACGCCTTCCTGGCCGAGATAATCGATCAGCTGCCCCTGCGGAGTGAAGCGCAGCACCTGACGGTTAAGACTTACGCCGCGTTCCTCGTCATAGTTTGCGCGCTCAGGAGGAAGATAGTCTTCTACCAGGACCTCCTTCGCACCGGTGACCGAGATCTCCCCGGTCTGCCGGAAGTGGTAAGGATGGGCACGCCGGTTTATGAGCCGCCCCGGCTGCTGCGAAGCCTGGAGCTGCACAGGACGCGGATTCTCGTCCGGGTTGTACAGAAGCGAAAGGAGATCGCCGTAGCTTGAGAACTGCATGACTTTGTTGGCCGAGGCGTTGCCCACGAAGAATCGCCCGTCGCGCATAAACAGTCGCGTCTCATGCCGAAGCGGCTGTCCGGGACCGTGGAACACGTCGAGCTGATCCTCCATCTTGCCGAGCTCGATCCGGAACAGGTCTTCGCGAGACAGCGAGCGAACTTCCTGACGCGAGCAACCGGTCCAGAGCGTAAGCATCAGCAGGGCCGTCATCAGACCGGTGAGAGGAAGGAAGGAGCGCATCATAGCCGAAATAGTAGCTGCCGGAGCCTCAGGTGTCAATCTTGACCGTCATTTCGCATACATACTACAGTGGTCCTATGGTTCAAAAGGTTATCGATCTCGTCTTCGGATCGAAACAAGAACAGGATCTCAAGGGGTTGCTCCCGATCCTGCACGAAATCAACGCTCGAGAGCAATGGGCGGTATCGCTTTCCGCCGAAGCCTTCCCTCAGGAAACCGAGAAGCTCAAAGCGCGGCATGCCGCGGGGGAGACGCTCGACGACCTTCTGCCGGAAGCTTATGCTTTGGTGCGCGAAGCCGCGCGGCGGATGCTCGGCGAGCGACTCTACGACGTCCAGGTCCTCGGCGGCATCGTGCTGCATCAGGGCAAGATAATGGAGATGAAGACCGGCGAAGGGAAGACCGTCTCGTCGGTCACTGCGGCGTATCTGAATGCGCTTGCGGGCAGTGGTGTCCACATCGTCACGGTCAACGAATACCTCGCGCAGCGCGACGCGGAATGGATGGGCCCGGTCTACAACTATCTGGGCCTGTCGGTCGGCGCGGTCGTGTCGCAGATGTCGAACGAGGCGCGCAAGGCCGCCTACGAAAAGGACATCACCTATGGTACCAACAGCGAGTTCGGCTTCGATTATCTGCGCGACAACATGGCGTTCGACCTCAGCCGTAAAGTGCAACGCGAGCATTATTTCGCAATCGTAGACGAAATCGACTCCATCCTGATCGACGAGGCACGCACGCCGCTGATCATCTCGGGAGCGGCCGAGGATGACACCCGGAAGTACGTGGAGGTCGATCGCCTTGCTCGCGAATTGGTCGAATGTGAGAAGGACCCCGAGACTGAGGATTACCCCGATGAACCGATAGGTGATTTCAAGCTCG